>JABDFG010000012.1 GCA_013286655.1 Bacteroidota bacterium | reverse complement strand
CAGCTCCGAAAGTGATATCGCACCTGCACGGGAAACCACCACATCAGCCGCAGCATAGGCCAAATCCATTTTTGAGATGAAATCAAACACATTCATCCCTTTATCTCCGTACCCTTCTATGCACTTCTGTGCCTGTGAAAAAAAAGAGTTGCCCGTTTGCCAAAGTAATTGAATATTATTCGCAGCAAGTCCGGGGATGCATTTTTCAATACTTTCGTTGATCGTTCTTGCGCCCTGGCTTCCTCCCATTACTAATAAAACTTTCTTGCCAGAATCGAAGCCAAAAAAATGCAATGCCTCGGGGCGCTTATCTTGCAAATCAGCAATATTTTTTCGAACAGGATTACCTGTCAAAATAATTTTGTCTTTGGGAAAATACCGCTCCATTCCTTCGTAGGCCACACAAACTTTACTTGCTTTTTTTCCGAGAATTTTGTTGGTTATCCCGGGAAACGAATTTTGTTCCTGGATAAGGGTCGGAATTCCACTGGCAGAAGCCATCTGTAACATAGGTCCACTTGCATATCCTCCCGTTCCGATAGCCACATCCGGCCGGAAGGCCTTCAGTATTTTTCTTGCTTTCAGCAAACTGGATACAATTTTAAACGGAACTAATAAATTGGACAAGGTCAACTTTCTCTGAAAACCACTGATCCACAAACCTTCAATCTTAAATCCTGCAGCCGGAACTTTTTCCATTTCCATTTTCCCTTCTGCACCGACAAATAAAAATTCCACATTATCATAGATCATCTTTATTGCATTTGCAATCGCAATCGCCGGGAAGATATGACCTCCCGTTCCACCTCCGCTAATAATTACTTTAAGCTTCCTCAACTATTTCCGTTTTAGCATCATTTTCCACTTCTGCACTTACACTTAATAGTATTCCAATGGCAATACTTGTAAACCAGATAGAGGTTCCTCCCATACTTACCAGAGGAAGGGGCTGACCGGTAACAGGAAACAGGTTAACCGCGACAGCCATGTTAATCATACCCTGAAACACCAGACTGAAACACAAACCAATGGCCAATAAACTTGCAAACGTTTTATCGCTTTTCCCCGCAATACGTACCGCCCGGAAAAATAAAATAATGTATAAAAACACCAGCAGGAAACCTGCCACTAATCCATATTCTTCAATAAGAATGGCATAAATAAAATCGGAGGAGGCCTGGGGTAAAAAGTTGCGCTGCGTACTTCCTCCAGGGCCTTTGCCCAAAGCACCTCCGGTAGCAATAGCAATTTTAGCCTGTTCGGCCTGGTAATTCGATTCGCTGTCTCCTTTGGAAAAATTTTCAATGCGTGCTTTCCAGGTCGAAACCCGGTTATTGATATTCGGGAAGGCAAAAATGATCGCAACAAAAAGTGCCAGACAGACTATTCCTATCCCGATTAAAGATAGTATGTATTTTATATTGATGCGGCCAACAAACATGATGACCAAACATGTAACAAACAAAACTGCCGCAGTAGAAAAATTGGCGGGTAATATTAATCCACAAATAATCACAACTGGAATCAGAATCGGAAGAAAGGCTTTTTTAAAGTCTTTTATCTGATCTTGTTTGATTGCCAATACTCTTGCGATGTATGCAATCAAGGCTAATTTTGCAAAATCAGAAGTCTGAAAGGTAAGGCTCGTGCCTGGAATTTTCAACCAACGGCTCGCTTCTCCTGCACTTACCCCTTTCAGCAGCGTAAATAACAATAACGGAACAGAGAGGTACAAAGCGATTTGTGATAAGCGGGAAAAATAGGTGTATTTGACCTTGTGCGTTAAATACATCAACAACAAACCAAACCCAATAATTGTTGAGTGTTTAAACAAGTAGTACTCCGTGTCTCCGGATTTATAGCGGTATGCGAGTGCCACAATGGAACTGTATACCACCAGGATGGACACGATGGACAGTAGTACCACTACTATCCAGACTACCTTGTCTCCCTTTATGTTCGCAAATAGGTTCATGCTGAGCCCTCCTCTGTTTTACAATGATCTTACTGCAGCTTTAAACTGATGCCCACGGTCTTCGTAGTTTTCAAATAAATCAAAACTGGCACATGCAGGAGACAGCAAAACGGTTTCTCCCTTTTTAGCCAGCTTGAGGGAGGCAGCAACCGCTTCCCTGGCAGAACCTGTTTCAACAATGTTCGGAACTACAGACTGGAATGTTTTTATAATTTTTTTGTTGTCGACGCCTAAACAAACAATGGCCGTGACTTTTTCTTTCACCATGTCCATTAACATGCCATAATCGTTTCCTTTGTCAACACCGCCCAGAATAAGTACTACCTGACTTTCCATGCTTTCCAGAGCATACCAGGTAGAGTTTACGTTGGTAGCTTTCGAATCATTGACAAAATCAACGCCGTTGACCTTTGTAACAAACTCCAATCTGTGTTCCACATTCTGAAAGTCAGACAGGCTTTCCCTTATAACTTCCTTCCTAACTTCTGTCAGCCTGGCAACTATTCCTGCTGCCATTGAATTGTAAATGTTGTGCTTCCCTTGCAATGCTAGTTCCTGAATCGACATAAGTGGTTGGTTGGTTTGGTTTATATTAATTGTTAATTGTTTTTCCCGGAGGCATGCGCCCTGCTCTACAATTTGTTTTATGGAGAAGGGGTATTTTTTCGCCGGAATTATTTTTTTATTCACTTCCGCTGCCGTGATTGTGTCATCGATGCAATAAATAAATGCGTCGGCGGAAGTCTGGTTTTGTATTACTCTGAATTTCGAATCTGCATACTTCTGTAATTCATAATTGTACCGATCCAGATGATCGGGTGTGATGTTAAGCAATACGGCTATATCTGCCTTGAATTGATACATGCCATCCAGCTGAAAACTGCTCAGTTCAATTACATAGTAATCGTGATTGCTTTCTGCCACCTGTAAGGCCAGACTTTTTCCTACGTTGCCAGCAAGACCGACATTAAGTCCCGCCTTTTTAAGGATATGGTACGTAAGCAATGTCGTGGTCGTTTTACCATTGCTGCCGGTGATACAAATCATTTTCGCTTTGGAGTATCTCCCGGCAAACTCAATTTCAGAAATGACCGGGATACCCAATTGCTTCAGTTTTAAAATCAATTCAGCTTTATCAGGTATACCGGGACTCTTGATTACTTCGTCTGCATTCACTATCAATTTTTCCGTATGCTTTTCTTCTTCCGAAACGATTCCGTAATTGGAAAGAATAGTCTTGTATTTTTCTTTTATTTTACCCTTGTCGGATAAGAATACGTCAAAACCTTTTTGTCTGGCCAACACAGCGGCTCCTGTTCCGCTTTCTCCCGCACCCAGTATAACTAGTCTTCTCATATTTATCTAAGCTTCAAGGTTACGATCGTTAATATGGCCAGCATTACTCCAACAATCCAGAAACGTGATACGATCTTGGCTTCATGCATTCCTAATTTCTGGTAATGATGGTGTAAGGGCGACATTTTGAATACTCGTCTTCCTTCTCCGTATTTCTTCCGGGTGTACTTGAAATAACTTACCTGTATCATCACCGATAAATTTTCAACGAGAAAAACACCACACATAACGGGGATGAGAAGTTCTTTCCGTATAGCGATCGCAAATACCGCAATGATACCTCCCAGCGTAAGACTCCCCGTATCTCCCATGAATACCTGTGCCGGATAAGCGTTGTACCACATAAAACCAACACAGGCCCCCACAAATGCGCTCATGAACACCACCAATTCACCGCTATTGGGTATAAATATGATGTTGAGGTAATCTGCGAATATGGTATTGCCCGATACATAGGCCAGAACAGCTAATGTGACTCCTATGATAGCGGAAGACCCTGTTGCTAATCCATCGATACCGTCTGTGATATTGGCGCCATTCGACACGGCGGTTACAATAAATATCACGACCGGAATAAAAATGATCCAGGCCCATTTTTTATATCCTTCGCCCATCCATTTTAACAACACGGCATAATCAAATTCATTGTTTTTTACAAAAGGGATGGTGGTCTTCATGGACTTGGACTTTTCCTTGGCATAGATCGGCACGCTGGTCATCATCGCTGTTCCATTTTCATCGTCTTGCGTATTTTTATGCGGACTGTATATTTTTTCTTTCAATACCACATCTGGATGACAAAAAAGTGTAATGCCTACGATCAGCCCAATCCCGATCTGTCCGATTATTTTAAACCGTCCCTGCAATCCTTCTTTGTTTTTCTTAAATACCTTGATATAATCATCCAGGAAGCCGATCAAACCCAGCCATACCGTAGAAACCAGCATCAGGATGATATAGATGTTGTGCAGCCGGGCGAACAAAAGCGTGGGGATGATAATGGCCGCGATAATGATCAGCCCCCCCATCGTTGGAGTCCCTTGTTTTTGCGTCTGACCTTGCAATCCAAGATCCCGGATCGTTTCACCAACTTGTTTTTTCCGCAAAAATGCAATGAGGCGTTTACCAAATAAAAGAGAAATGATCAGCGAACAAATGACCGCCATTGCAGCACGAAAGGAAAGGTATCGGAATACCCCGGTTCCCGGCAGGTCATAATGTCTGTGTAAAAAGTCAAATAAATAGTACAGCATTATTTTTCAAATAGTTTTAAATTTTCTTTCAAAATGTCCATGTCATCAAAAGGGTATTTTATTCCTTTTATCTCCTGGTACGTTTCATGGCCCTTACCTGCGAGCAAAATGATGTCTCCAGGTTTGGCTATTGAGCAGGCCGTTTTAATAGCTTCCTTCCGGTCGGTGATGGTCAATGCCTTTTTATAGTGCTGAGGCTCTACACCTTTTTGCATTTGTTTTATAATCTCATCCGGATCTTCTGAGCGGGGATTGTCAGAAGTTATAATGACCCGGGTGCTTAGTTCACAGGCAATTTTTGCCATTAAGGGCCGCTTCTGAGCATCGCGATCTCCACCACAGCCAACAATGGTGATTACCTGCTCGTTTCCTGTACGGATATCATTTACTGTTTCCAGCACATTCTTTAAAGCATCCGGTGTATGTGCATAATCCACAATGCCTACAATGCCCTTTTCGGTGCGGGCGTATTCAAAACGGCCTTCCACTGCATTCAGGTTACTCAGGGTTGTCAAAATATTTGTTTTGTTTTCTTTCAACAAGGTAGCGGTAGCGTATACTGCAAGAATGTTATAAGCATTGAAGGTTCCGATCAGTTTGGTCCAGACCTCACTGCCATCTATATTCAGCAATAAACCGGAAAACTGATTTTCCATGATTTTACATTTGTAATCGGCGTTGGACTTTAAAGCATACGTTTTCCGGACGGCTTTTGTGTTTTGCAGCATGACCATTCCATTGGCATCGTCTTTGTTCACAAGTGCAAAGGCATCTTCTCCCAGCTGATCGAAAAATCCCTTTTTCGCCTTTATGTATTCATCGAATGTTTTATGATAATCCAGGTGATCGTGGGTGATGTTAGTGAAGACTCCTGCGGTAAAACTCAAACCAGTGATCCGGTGCTGAACGACCGAATGGGAACTGACTTCCATAAAGCAATACTGACAGCCACGATCCACCATTTGTTTTAAGATTTCATTCAGACGAATCGCATCCGGTGTGGTATGGGTAGCCGGAATGACTTCGGAGTTAATCTGATTTTTTACAGTGGATAATAAACCCACCTTGTAGCCCAGGGTTTTAAAGAGGTTAAAAAGTAAGGTTACCGTTGTCGTTTTCCCATTGGTGCCCGTTACACCAACCAGCTTGAGTTTAGCAGAGGGATTATCGAAAAAATTAGCAGCGATTATGCCCAGTGCATGACTGCTGTTATCGACCCGAACGTAGGATATTTTTTCATCCGGGTGTTCGGGTAACTCTTCACATACAATAGCAATAGCCCCCGCAGCAATTACCTGGTTTATAAACTTATGCCCGTCGGTTTGTGTTCCCCGTATGGCAACAAACAAACAATCTTTTTCTACTTTACGTGAATCAAAACATACCGAAGTGATCGCCTGATTGGTAGAACCAATTACTTCCACCAGCCCGGCCTTGTACAGTATGTCTTTTAACAGTTTCATAAGCTTCGTCCGACTCTCTCCAAAAAGAGAGGCGGTTGTTTTTTAGGTTAGTTCGAGTTCTATCGTTGTGCCCTTTGTAAATTTTGTGCCTGCTTCCAGTGATTGTTTCATAATTACACCGCTGCCATTTATCTTTACATGAAAGCCATTATTTTCCAGTAGGTACAAAGCATCCTGGGCAACCATACCAATTACATTGGGTACTACATTTTTTTTCAGGTCGGTTTCCACCTTTGATAAAGAGATTGTTACCGTTGCTGAATCACCCGGTTCCAACAGCGCCCATCCTGATTTCCCATGCTCCCCAGATGTTTTTATATTCAAGTCCGCCAGCACCAACCGAACATCTTTGAGACAGCCTGACTTAACAACCGGTGCTTTCAATGCATATTCCGGTTGAACCGCGTTGATTTCTTTGTGAATTTCCAGACTGGTCGAATACACTTTATCCGCAATGTCTTTAAAGACGGGGCCCGCTACCTGTGCCCCATAATACTCGCCGGTGGAAGGTGCACTTACAATCACAATGCACGAATACTTTGGATTATCAGCCGGGAAATAACCCACAAAGGAGGCCTGATACGTTGCTTTTTTATTATGATCCTTATAGGAACCGTTTACAAGGATTTGTGCTGTCCCCGTCTTACCAGCTATCGCATACGTGTTGTTTTTTAATGCTTTACCCGTTCCGTACAAAACGACTCCTTCCATCATTTTCTTTGCCATCTCCACTGTCTTCCTGGAACAAATGGGGGGTGCCCCGATAATTTCCGGTCCGAATTTTTTTATCAATTGTCCTTTTTTTCGTATTTCCTGTACAAACCTGGGCCGCACCATTACCCCTTCATTTGCGACGGCATTGTATAAACAAAGTGTTTGCATAGGAGTAATTGCGAGTTCGTAACCATATGCCATCTGAGGCAACGTCACTCCTGACCAATCTTTGTCCTGCCGGTTTTTGATTCTTGGCTTAGCTTCGCCTGGTATTGCCAATCCCAGGGGGGCGTTCAAATTAAACTTACAAAGCCTGTCAACAAATTTTTGCGGGTCCCTGGCATAATAACGATAGATTAATTTTGCCACACCCACGTTGGAGGATTGTTCAAAAACTTCCGCAACCGTCAGTCTTGATTTTTCCGGATGATGTGAATCAACAACTGTTTTATCAAAAAATTTGCAGCTCCCATTCCCGATATCGACGGTATCATTTAAATCGATGTACCCGTCCTCCATTGCCGCCATCAGAGAGGCCAGCTTAAATGTTGAGCCGGGATCTGTTGCTGCTCCAATTGCATAATTGTAATTTTCGACGTATTGACCAGAATCTTTTCTTGACAGGTTAGCAATGGCTTTCACCGCACCCGTTTTGACTTCCATTAAAATCGCGCAGCCATGATCTGCATTGTTTTTGGCTAATTGCACCAACAGGGAATGTTCCGCGACATCCTGAATATTAATGTCGATGGTGGAAATGACGTCACTTCCGTCTTCCGGATCAACTTCGTTATCGTCATTCAGGGGCATCCAGACACCTCCGGCAATTTTTTGCATCAGGCGCTTCCCTACGGTACCCTTCAGGTATTGGTTAAATGCACCTTCCAAGCCGATTGGTTTGATGTCTTCCCGTTCGTAACCAATTGTCCGGGAAGCGAGCATCTGAAACGGGCGTTCCCGTTTGCTGGTTTGTAATACAACAAAACCTCCTTTGTTTTTACCAAGACGGAACAGCGGAAATTTTTTAATGATCTGCAGTTGTTTATAGGAAACTTCTTTTGCTATTTGCACGAAACGATCGCCGGAAGAACGGGCTGTTTTCAATTCCTGGTAATATTCTCTTCTTGATTTTTCTTTTAACAGGCTCGCCAAAACAAATCCCAGAGAATCTGCCTGCCTGTTGAATTCCGAATCCGACAGGCGTTGCAGGTATTCGGTATTTACATCCATACCGATTTCATAATAGGGTAAAGAAGTTGCCAACAGGTTCTGATCTGTATCATAAATGTTTCCGCGGGAAGCATCTACTACAAACTCCTGGGTGGTCAACAATTTTGCTTTTGCACGCCACATGTCTCCTTCTTTAAATTGGATGAGAAAAACTTTGACAATAATGGCGACAGCGAAGAGGCAGATACCTGCATAAACCAAGCCGACCCGCCACATTATGTCTTTTTTAATATCCAAGTCTAATCTGAATGAGGTTCGGGATTTGTTAGTGGTATTGAAATCTTTTTTGGTGGCACAACGGACTCTTTTATTCCCAGCATTGCTGCAGCTTTAGCCACTTCTGACTGTTTGCTGATAAACATCAGGTCTGATTTAGTAATGATATACTCTGACCGGAGGTCTTTTAATTCTTCTGTTAGTTTGTTTTGCTTACGCATTTTTGCTTCGGAATAATATCCGTTGGCGATGTACAGGACTGCTAACAGTGATAAGAATAAAACAAAAGGCATAAAACGCAGGGTTTCGTCACGGGAAAGAAAACTTCCACTTACGACACTCTTTATGGAGCGTACTACTTTGTTTGATCTTCTTTCTTCTGGCATTATGTTACTTTATACTTTCTCCCTATTACCTATTACCTATTCGCTACTCGCTAATTGGCTATTGGCTAACTTCTCCGCTATCCTCAATTTTGCACTCCTCGCTCTGCTGTTCTGCTCCATTTCCATTTCCTGCGGTATTATTGGCTTTCGGGTTATCAGCTTAAAGGGTGCCAATGAATTACCATAAAAATCCTTCTCAGCGTCTCCCTCCATTTTTCCACTTCTCATAAAATTTTTCACCAACCTGTCCTCCAGCGAATGATAGGAGATCACAACCAATCTTCCTCCAGGTTTTAATACATCCAATGCCTGTATCAACAATTCCTTCAGCGCGTCCAGCTCTTTGTTCACTTCGATCCGTAAGGCCTGGAAAAGCTGTGCATAGTATTGATTCTCTTTCCCCCAACGGGTAAATGCCTTTGCGATCGCCTTCAAGTCGTTACCGGTTTCTATCGTTTTTGATTTACGCTGCGTACAAATCGTTCTCGCCAGCTTCGCTGAATTTTCCAACTCCCCATATTCCATAAATAGTTTACGAAGCTGATCCTCTTCATAGTTATTCAGCACCTCTTTGGCTGTTAAGCGCAGATGCTGGTCCATCCGCATGTCCAGATTCGCGTCAAACCGGGTAGAGAAACCCCGTTCTGCTTCATCAAACTGATGTGAAGAGACTCCCAGATCTGCCAGGATTCCGTCAACAGGGACCGCATTGTTTAAACGCAGGTTGTTTTTCAAAAACCTGAAATTCTGTTTTAACAGAATGAGCCGCTCGTCTTCCACTTTATTATTGAGTGCGTCATCATCCTGGTCGAATGCAATGAGCCTCCCCGTTGTGAGCTGTTTCAAAATTTCCTTTGAATGTCCCCCACCTCCGTACGTCACATCCACATAAATTCCTTCCGGCTGAATCTTTAATCCCTCTATACAGTCTTTTAAAAGAACGGGGGTATGGTACTTATTTTGCGTCATCCGGATTCCCTGAGCTTATCCCACCCATTACATCCTCCGCCAGTTTATCAAAATCAACACTGTTTTCTTTCACAAACTTCTCGTAGGCTCTTTTGTCCCAGAGTTCAATCCGGTCGGTTGCAGCTGCTAATACGACATCCTTTTTTATTCCGGCAAAATCCATGAGGTCTTTTGGTATCAGCATCCGTGAGTTATCATCCAGGTCAAGTGATTTCACGCCGTAGTTGAACATGCGTATGAATTCCACATTTTTTTTCACGAAACGGTTCAGCTTATTGACATCCTTTACCATCTCGTTCCAGGTTCCAATCGGGTATAACTCCAGGGACTTACTGAAAATGCTACGCTTGATCACAAAGCCCTTCTTCAATACTTCTGTCAACTGCTTTTTAAATGCTCCCGGAAGCATTACACGTCCCTTTGCATCGGCACTGCATTCATATACACCAAACAGATTGACCATGCGCTTTTTCTTGCAGTGTAAAATTACAGAAATAATTCCCACATTTTACCACTTTTTCCCACTTTGTTGAAAACTTTTGCAGATGACCTGTATTCAGGCCATCCCGGGAATCTGAAAAAAAACTATCATTGTAAAATGACGGAAGAGAAAAAAATACCACAGATTGATATTTCTGAAATCATCCGGAGTAAAAACCCGAAGCTTCTGAAGGTGTTGCCAGGGTTCGTTTTAAATTATCTGAAAAAAATTCTCCATCAGGAAGATGTGAATCAATTCTTACAGCAACATCACGGTGAATACGGATTGAATTTTGTACGTGCAATTATCCGTGATTTCGGAATAACAGTGAGCAGTTCAGGTCTGGAAAATATTCCTAAAAATGGAGGCTGTATTGTTGCATCCAATCATCCACTTGGGGGATTAGATGCTATTCCTCTCATGGATGAAATTAGCAAAGTGCGGAAGGATCTGAAATTTCTGGTCAATGATATTCTCCTGACCCTCGAAAACCTACGACCGGTTTTTGTTCCTATTAACAAGCATGGAAAAAATGCCGTTGAAACGATTCATCGGATAACGGAAACGTATGCTTCTGATCAATGTACGCTGATTTTCCCGGCGGGATTGGTTTCCCGTAAACAAGGTTCTGTTATTAAAGATCTGGATTGGCACAAAAGCTTTATCACACAGGCTGTAAGACATAAACGAAATGTCATTCCTGTTTTTATAGATGCATTTAATTCTGCTTTCTTTTACAACCTTGCATTCTGGCGGAAACGGCTTGGCATACCGGTAAATATAGAAATGCTTTACCTGGTGAACGAAATGTACAAGCAAAAGAACAAATCCATAACTATTATTTTTGGAAAGGCCATTCCTTACACTACTTTTACAAAGGAACATACGGATAAACATTGGGCCCAGGAGGTGAAAAGTCGCGTATATAGCTTGCAACCTTTAAACAGCTCCTCCGTATAAAAAGCAAATTATTTATATGGTTGAAATTATTACCCCGGTAAATAAGAAGGATCTACTGGCTGAACTTACCAAAGACAAATTTGTCCGTGAAACAAATAACGGAGATAACTTTATTTATATCATTACCCACCGCGATTCTCCAAATTTGATGCGTGAAATTGGCCGACTCCGGGAGGTGACGTTCAGGGCTGCGGGAGGCGGAACAGGTAAGGAAACAGATATTGACGAGTTTGACATTTCTTCTACGCCCTACCAACAGCTTATTGTATGGAGTCCAAAGGAGGAGGAGATTGTAGGTGGTTACCGGTACATCTGCTGTGCCGATTCTGTCGATGCAAAGGGGGAAATTAACCTGGCTACAAGTGAATTACTGAAGTTTTCGGAAAAATTTAAACGGGATTATTTACCCTATACCATTGAATTGGGCCGTTCTTTTGTTCAACCTAAATTTCAGCCAAGCAGCGAAAACAGAAAGGGGCTATTTTCACTGGATAACCTCTGGGATGGGCTTGGAGCTTTGATTGTTGACAATCCTCAGATCCGGTATTTTTACGGTAAGGTGACCATGTATACCGATTTCAATTTGCTGGCGCGTGATATGATACTAACCTTTATGCATCATTATTTTCCGGACAAGGAGAAATTAGTCTGGCCGCATCATCCTCTGCCGGTAAAAAACGACATGCGTTCCTTTTTAAAATCGCTGGAAGGCTTGAATTATAAAGAAGGTCATCGTATTTTAAATCAGCGGGTGCGTGCCCTTGGAGAAAACATTCCACCCCTGGTGAATTCCTATATGAACCTGTCATCCACCATGAAAACATTCGGCACCGCTATCAATACTCATTTCGGTGAAGTAGAAGAAACGGGAATACTCGTAACTATTTCCGATATTTACGAAACTAAAAAAGAACGCCACGTGTCTTCCTACAAAAAGATTTAAACCGGCTTTAAGAGTTTTCCCCTTTATGAAAATAAAATCAGCTCAATTTGTCATCAGCAGTACTGATGTGAAAAAATGCCCTGCCCCAACCTTGCCGGAATATGCGTTTATTGGTCGTTCCAACGTTGGCAAGTCCTCCCTTATTAACATGCTTGCCAACAAAAAAGAAATGGCCCATACCTCCGGAAAACCGGGAAAGACTCAACTTATTAATCATTTCCTGATCAACGAGTCCTGGTACCTGGTGGATTTACCGGGTTATGGCTATGCTACACTGGCGAAGACAGCGAAAGAAAAATTTGACCTTTTTGTGCGGAATTACATTCTTCAGCGAACGAGTTTGTTATGTGTGTTTGTGCTGATTGATTCGCGTCTTCCGATGCAGACACGTGACAAAAATTTTATGGAATGGCTGGCGGAAAAAGAGGTTCCATTTACGCTGGTATTTACAAAAACGGATAAACTTGGTAAAACACAACTGGATAAAAACCTGGAAGCTTATAAAGTCAAAATGCTGGAAACCTGGGAAGAAATGCCGATGCATTTTATCACCTCTTCCCACCAGGAGCTGGGAAGAGCGGATGTCCTGGGTTATATCGAAAATGCCAACAGATTATTTAAGAAATCTGACATTAATTCCAACAAATAACGTATCTTTGTCCTAATAAATCAGTAATAACCAATAAAAATTAATAAAATGAAAAAAGGAGTTGTTAAATTTTTCAATGAAGCAAAAGGATTTGGATTCATTAAAGAAGAAGGTAATGGAAAAGAAATTTTCGTTCATGTATCAGGACTGAAGGACGAGATTCGCGAAAATGATAACGTTATGTTCGATGTTGAAGAAGGTAAGAAAGGTTTGAACGCTGTGAATGTAACTCTGGCATAGAAAATTGTTTGCTTTCAAAAAAGGCTAAATGATATCATTTAGCCTTTTTTTATGCTCTTTAAAATCCCAATTTCCCCCTTACCCTTGTCAAAACCGGCTTTGCGATATTCCTTGCTTTAACGGCACCTTCGTTTAATTTGGCCTCCAGTTCCGAGGGATTGTTCATATAGTGATTATACAGTTCACGTTCGTTTTTAAATCGTTCTATAATTACACTATATAATTCTTGTTTAGCATGTCCGTAACCGTAACCGCCTTTTTGGTAATTATTCCGCATTTCTGCCACCTGAACTTCTGTAGCGATTAATTTATAAATAGCAAATACATGGCAGGTATCGGTATTTTTCGGTTGTTCCAGCGGCGTTGCATCTGTAATGATGGACTTAATTACTTTCAATAATTCCTTTTCAGGCAGAAAAATGTTTATGAAATTATTGTACGACTTGCTCATTTTTTGCCCGTCAATGCCAGGAACAATCATTACCTGTTCATCTATTCTGGCTTCCGGTACAACAAATGTTCCTCCCATTTTGTTATTGAAGGAATGTGCAATGTCCCTTGCCATTTCCAAATGTTGTAACTGATCCTTTCCAACGGGAACAATGTTGGCATCATATAACAATATATCCGCCGCCATGAGCACCGGGTAAACAAACAAGCCGGCATTTACATCCGCCAGGCGATTTGATTTATCTTTAAAGGAATGCGCATTGGCCAGCATGGGATAAGGCGTAAAACAATTCAGGTACCAGGCTAGTTCGCACACTTCTGTGACATCACTTTGCCGGTAAAAAACAGTTTTTGAGGTGTTCAGACCAAATGCCAGCCAGGTCGCAGCTACCGACCTGGTACTGATCCGGTTTTGTTCTGCATCTTTTACAGATGTTAACGTATGCAGATCAGCTATAAACAAAAGTGATTCGTTTCCCGGTTTGTTCGACAATTCTATCGCCGGCAAAATGGCTCCCAGGATATTCCCTAAATGCGGGATGTTTGTGCTTTGTATACCGGTTAAAATTCGGGCCATGGATTAGTTTAAAGTTTAAAATTCGAAAGTTTAAAAGACTGAAGTTTGAAAGTTAAAAGTTAAAAGACTGAAGTTTAAAGTTTAAATTGATTGGAATTTGAAGGGTATAAAGATACAGTTAATAAAGTGCTATCTTTCCAGCCTTAATAAAAAATAAAATGAGGGTCAGGAAATTAATTTTCACAGCGGTCGTTTTATTTTCCACTATGGGATTTGCCCAAAACCAAAAGAAGAATACCGGTTCAGCCGATTCTTTGACTTTCAGGGAGGTTCCTTTTTTCAGACTGATTTTGTTAAAATAGGAGAAGTGGTGGATATTGAAATTCAGGTAGTATTTTCAAGGGACATCGCTACCGGAGAGAAATTCAGTATTGTGCGAATGATTCATTCGGCAACTACGAGTGATCCAAGGCAATGGAGTTTGGACATTAAGGGGGATGAAATAAATGAAGTAATAGCCTCCATGCGCTACATATGCGGCAATATTTTCCCAGTGAGTCCAACTAAAAACACCACCTATACCTACAGGAATAATGCCAATTTAGAAATTGGTTGCTACACCGGGATTGCCAATGATGGCTCTTTGTATGATTGGCGGGGATATATCAATAATACAGATTATTTAAAGGGTGGCCAGGATAATTACACCCAGGCTCATTTCAATTCCATTTTGTCCGTATTGCAGCAAGCCAAATCGAAACTGTAATTTGCGTATCCTATCTAATGTTAAGTAAAGACTATTGAGTTAGTCATTAGTTGGGGTAGTTGTAACTTTACCAAATTCTTTTTTAGATTCTATGTGACTTTTTACACACTTCTGCATTATGGTTTATAAAAGCAGAGAAAATGCAAGCTATCCTGACTATGACAGAGCCGCTCAAATACCATCTAAGTGTAGCGCAAATTGAAGATGAGTTGGATCAGGTCAAGGCGGCCCAACTTGACCCTGGTCGGTTCGATCCCTTGTATAAAAAATATTATGCAAGAATTGTAAATTACGTTTATCATCGCATAGACAGTAAAGAAATTGCTTACGAAATTACTTCTCAGGTATTTTATAATGCACTGAATAATCTTGCAAAATTTAAATCCCAGGGCACTCCTTTTGGGGCCTGGTTGTTTCAAATAGCTGGAAATGAACTCAATCAATGGTTCCGGAAAAATAAAGCGAATCGGACTATTAATATCGATGTGGCCGGAATTGCACACCTTAAGCAGGAGGTGGATGAAAAAAACTGTGACGCTGACGATCAAAAATTATTTGAAGCCTTACAGCGTTTGGGAAAAGACGATCTGGAGCTTATCGACCTGCGCTTTTTTGAAGATCGCCCTTTCAAAGAAATAGCCGAAATAACCAAAATGAATGAAAGTGCGTGTAAAATGAGAATATATAGAATATTGGAAAAATTAAAGCATCTGATGAAATAGATCTGAAAAAATTGTAAAAAATACAACACTATGAACAAGTACAAAATAAATCTTAACCAGGAAAAACTCTCTGAAAAGGAGATTGTTCAGCAAATGGACTTTGATAAATTTATGTCGGATTATGTAGCCAAACCAAGTTGGATGTTAAATGGAATTAAACTATATACCTTAATAGGAACCACTATAACAGCCGTGGCAATTGCGGGTTTCCTGATTTATAAAACTTCAGAATTGAATAGTGATATGGTGCCGCTACCGTTTATTAACCCACCGTTAAAATCTATGGACATCCCATTTGAAAGTTATCAGGTGAATATGGATAAGGATACTACTATTTTATTCAAAACGGGTTCAATCATTCAAGTACCAGCTAATTCTTTTATTGACTCGAACGGAAATAATGTAAGCGGTGTCGTGGATATGAATTACCGGGAATTTCATGATCCCATTGAAATTATGTTGAGTGGGATCCCCATGAACTACGATTCAGCAGGAACACAGTACCAGTTTGAATCAGCGGGCATGCTGGAAATTTCGGCTTTTCAACATAATAAACCGCTGCGCCTGAAGCCCGGAAAGCAGTTATCCGTGAATATGGTGTCTGCCGCCAGCGGCGATAATTATAATATCTATTACCTGGATACGGCTCAAAAATGCTGGAACTATATTCTTGAAAATACTTATGAGAACAAAACCTGTCAAAAAATTTTTGATTCGGTCCCTCCATCTAAGAGTTACGCTTCTGAAGTAAGTCCCGAGCAGAACCAAATGCCACAGAAACCATCTAAAGCTAATCCTGATGCGTATGATTTTGCGTTGGATTACGACAAAACTGAATTTCCCGAATTAACCGTATATGATGGAATAAAATTTGAAATAACGCCTGATGATAAGGTCTTCAATCCGGAGCTTGCCAAACAAACCTGGGATGACGTTTACATTAAAAGACATCCCGACAATGAACATTACATTGTAACATTCAGCTCTGAAAAGATTTCTCATAGCTTTGCTGTACTCCCTGTGTTTGAGGAAAAAAATTATGACGAAGCATTAAAAAATTATGCAACAAAACTTGCACAATATCAAACCATGCTACAAAAAAGAAAAACCAGGGAAACTACAAGAGGGGATTCCCTCTATCGTATAAAAGCTATCTTCAGTGGTAAGGTGCCACAAACGAATCTGAATGAGCGGTTTAATAATTTTGTAGCGGGCAACTTTATGGCTGCTTCACCCGAAAAATTGGTGTACAGAACGCTTGTCATTTCAAAAATGGGTTTTTGGAACTGTGATTATCCTGCGGCCTATTTTATTAATACGGTATCTTTTAATACGGCAGCGTTTAGAATTATTAACCGATTGAAAATTGATAAAATAGTACCCAGGTATTCCGCATCCTTTTCAGATAAAACGGGTACTCCACTGATCTTAAAAACAGTTTTTCTATTTAGAGATGATTTCAATGGAGTTTACGCCATTAATGAACGTGCTTTTGCCAGGTTTCCATTTGACCAAGAACACGTAGATAAAATGGTGGGAATAACTTACGACAATAAAGTAGTATACCTTACCAAAGCAGACTTTGGTTCAATAAAGATCAATTCTAACTCGATTCACTTCCAACTGCAGGAAACTTCAAGCGAAATAAAAACAGCAGAACAGTTAAAACAATTGTTAAAAATATAAATGCGGCTAAGTTGTATTTTCATATCCTTTACCCTATTGCTTGTTTGCCGGGGACAAAATAATATTTCGGGAAGAAGTATGGTATTTAAGGTACGTGCTCCTCTTACAAAATGTAGCGTCTTTTGTGAAGATTCCGTTTTTCTTTTGGAAAGAGAAAATTCATTCAGAGTAAAAGTTAAGGACAAAAACAAATCCATTAAAGTCACTCTTGAGGGAGGAAATATTATTTCACATGAAGGGGAAGCCTATACTTGTAGATTTGGCAGTTCGGGTATTGCCGTAATAACAGTTTATCAAGAATCAAGTAAAGGCTTACGGCTTTTATTTACAAAAAAAATGCTTGTCACAGAACCCCCTTTATTCTTTTGCGGCATTCAACTCGATTCCGCTTCAAAAGTCTTAAAAATGAAAGGCTGTCAATTATATGCATACTCAAAGTATTACGGTATAAAAATGCCTGTCGTTTCTTTTGACATGTATTTCGCAGAGGATACGACGAAACACTCTGTGAAACCCATTCGTCTGAAATCAGATACCTGTATTATTTCACCTGAAATGAAGGATAAATTATTGCATTTTCAATGCAAGCACAGTGACATTTATTTTCATAACATTATGTGTATAGCTCCTGATGGGCATAAAAAATTACTAAGCCCCGTTCAATTAAAGGTTAAAGTTGATAGCACGAATACGAAAGAATTGAATCTGATTTATGCAGTACAAAAGAAAATATTCTAAAACACTCTCCTGATCGCCTCAATTTAGGGTTGTCGTCAACAAATTTACCTGGGATGGCCTTCCGCATGTGGTGCCTCATTATGTTGCTGAGGAGCTGCACTGTGTTGTACCGGAGCATTGTGTTGCTGTGGAGCCTGATGTTGTGGCTGCTGGGCCTGGTGCTGTTGCGAAGGAGCAGCATGCTGTTGTGGAACTGCAGTTGCGTGTTGCGGAGCTGTTGCACGTTGAGGAGTTGCAGCGGTATGCTGCGGAGCTGAAACATTGTGCGGCTGAGATGTCTGAGGGTGTTGTTGAGGCTGAACGACATATTGTGCAGGAACTGCGCTATGCTGCTGAGGCATCGGGCTATTTTTTGCTGGCGTCTGATTTACCGCTTTTCCCGGTTGATTGGCGACAGGGCTGCCGACCTTGCTCATTCCCATTGTCGTGGGCTGTCCTTTATTCACAGAAGCGAATTGACTCCTGTTCTTACTTGCGGCTTGCTCATGCGAACGCTGTTCTGAACTCGCGCTGACATGACTTTCATTCATTGCCACACGTTCATTGGCAGTCGGTTTCGCAGTGATTCCACCTGGCCCATTGAAGCTGGAATGATTTCCGGAGCTGGAATGAGTTTCTGTTCTGTCGATGTAGGTGTTGTGAATTACCGTCACATTTACGTTGCTTACAGCCGTATTATACCGGAAAGATCCTCCTTCCCATCGCCCTCCTGAATATCCTTCTCCTCCGTATCCATGTCCATAACATACTCCTCCATAATAACCTATGTGAGGACCCCAATAGCCGGCACTCCAGCCGTAATAACCTCCTTCATAACCCCAGTAACCCGGAGTCCACAAAAAACCAGGCTGGGCCGGAAGGATCCATACACCTGGCACCCAATAATAGTCATCGCTCTGATAAGCCCAGTAACCTGGGGTCCAGATATAACCTTCTGTGGGGCAGGCTGGCTGGACATAAACCGGAATTATCGGTGGCGCAATCACAATTTGAACGGAAACCTGTGCAATTGCATTCGTTTTTTCCAGGCACAGAATGGTGAGAATATAAATAAAGAGGAATGGCTTTTTCATAAAATAGATTTAGGTGTATTTACTGAGTATCCGTAAAAAGCTGCAAACGATACGGGGCTATTTATTGATTAATTAATTTGAAAAGCTCCGAAAGATTTGGTGAAAGAATAATTTCTGTCCTGCGATTTCTGGCTTTGCCTTCGGTCGTTGTGTTGTCAGCTACGGGGTAAAATTCCCCTCTGCCAGAGGAAATGATATTGTGGGCATCTACTTTGTAGTCATTAATGAGGATGCGCACAATGGAAGTAGCTCTTTCTGTGCTTAAGGACCAATTGTCTTCGTATTTTCCCTTCATGGGTACATTATCCGTATGGCCTTCAATGTCCACACTAATGTCCTGGGTTGCATTAAGTACGGCTGCCAATGATTGAAGTGCTTCCTTGCCTTTGGGATCCACTACGGCACTTCCTGATTTGAACAGTAATTTTTCCTGAAGAGAAACATACAGTTTGCCATCCTTTATAGAAACGCTTAGTTCATCGGGTTTAAAATTGATCAGGGCATCGGCCATTGTCTTTTTAAGCTTATTGACAATGTCCTTTTGCGATTGGATCAGTGTTTGGAGATCCTTTAATCTTTTGGCCTGAGTAATAATTGTCAGTTTTGAATCTTCAATTGTTGCCTGAGAGCTGGTGGAAAGGTTTGACATTGCCTTTTGTATTTCGGCTTTCTCCCCTTCCAGGTTAGCTACTTTTGAATTACAATCTCTTAAATCGGAATGTGTGAAAATGCTATCCGTTTGCAGGTTTTTCACCCTGCTTCGTTCACTGAGTAGTTTTTTCTTGGAAACGCAGGAGGAAAAAACCAGGATACAACTTAAGATAAAAAACGCGCATTTTTTCATGATGGATTGGATTAGGTGAATTGTTTGGATTAGTTTATACTCTTTTGACAAAGGAGCAACTTTTGACATGTTATAAATTACACAACACTGTAAATAAGTTACATGATTCATATGGAGCAAAAATGCATCGGGAGAGATATGCAGAGTTAATAAGGGGTTTATCCGATTTATTAGCATACATTCACCAAAGGCCTTATTCATATTACGGTTGAATAATAAGCGTACGGAGAATAGTTACAAAAATTTTAATATTCAATGAAATCAGCCATTTCCCCAAGAGGACGACACCTGTCTGCTAAAAAAAACTCTTTCCCCGTTGTCGCTATCGGCGCCTCAGCAGGCGGGCTGGAAGCAATAACGCAACTTTTACAAAATCTCTCTTCCGATACAGGTATGGCATTTATCTATGTGCAACACCTGAGCCCCGATCATAAAAGTTTACTTACTACGCTTTTGTCGAAGAAAACTAAAATGAACGTACAGGAAGTAGAAGGGATAAAAAAGATGGAACCGAATAATTTGTACGTGATTCCATATGATAAAGAAATTGAGGTGACAAACGGACATATAAAATTAATTCCCAGACCAAAAAACAAAGCTACTAACCTTTCCATCGACGTTCTTTTCTCTTCCTTAGCTGAAACTCATGGAAATAATGTTATCGGGATTATTCTATCCGGAAATGGAAGTGACGGCACGAGAGGGTTAAAAGAGATAAAACTAGCAGGAGGAATAACTTTTGCTCAGGATGATTCGGCAAAATTCAGCAGTATGCCAGAATCCGCTATCGCCGAAGGTGTAGTTGATTTTGTTCTATCGCCAAAAAAAATTGCCAAAGAAATAGTCGCCATGAGCAACTATTCTACAGTGAAAAAAGTCCCTACCCATGCCTTGGCAGAAGATGAAATTGAAAACAACGATCCCGATTTAAAAATCATTCTTCAATTTTTGCATAAAAGAAAGAACATTGATTTCAGTCATTATAAAATGAATACCGTTAAGAGGCGGATATTGCGGAGAATGTTAATCCATAAAACAAAGACCATAAAACTATATGCCGAATTTGTAGCAAAAAAAAACAACGAAATAGATCTACTTTATAACGACCTCCTCATTAACGTTACGGATTTCTTCCGAGATATTGATGCATTCTTGCTTTTAAAAAAAACCATATTCCCGAAATTACTGAAAAGCAAAACACCAGGAGAAACCTTACGTATTTGGGTGGCTGCCTGTGCCACAGGAGAAGAAGTGTATTCCATTGCCATGATTTTGATTGAATTACAGGATGCAAAAATCAACACTATCCCTTTTCAGATTTTCGCCTCCGACCTCAGCGCAGAAGCGATCCAGGAGGCCCGCAACGGAGAGTACTCCATAGACCAACTCAAAAATGTCTCACCCAAACGCATTCAGCGCTTTTTCACAAAATCCAAGGATAGGTATCGCATCTCTCAGCCTTTGCGGGACGTATGTATATTCGCTCAACACAACATCTTAAGTGATCCTCCTTTTTCGCGAATGGACTTTATCAGTTGCCGGAATTTTCTTATTTATCTGGAAACATCCGCACAGAAAAAAGCAATTGCCACCTTTCACTATGCTTTAAATGAAGGAGCCTGTCTTATCCTAGGCAAATCAGAAACCATTGGAACCTCCACACCCCTTTTTACGCCTCTCAATAAAACATATAAAATTTACTCTCGCAAAAATCATTCGGGCTCACACAAAATACCGAGTTTAATACCTCGCATGCCGCAAACAGTCTTACGCGAAAAAAACAAGACTTCACCTTTACTCCTTAAAAAAAATCCTGCGCAATCCGGAATTAGCCTCAGTAACGCCTTTGATGCTGTTCTATTAGCACACCACGTACCTGCAAGCGTAATTATTAATTACGAGATGGAAATTCTCCAGTTCAGGGGTAAAACGGAGCTTTATCTTTTACAATCACCGGGCAAGGCCAGCTTTAATATTTTAAAGATGGCCAATACCGAAATTACTTTCGAGCTGCGAAATGCAATTCACCATGCTATTAAATCGAAACGAACAGTCCACAAATCGGGCATTGAAATGAACCGGAATACGGATACAAATACTTTTCAAACAGTTGATTTGGAAGTAGTTCCTTTTAAAATTGAAGGGGAAGAACCCTTGCTGATCGTGGTTTTTTCAGGGCAACGTATGGAAATGATGGGTCTTCCCCTCAAAGGAATAAAAGATAATTCCATTGCTAAAGACCGCAGGATAAAAAAATTAGAAGAAGAACTTAGCTCCGCCCGTAATGATATGGGTTCTATTACCCACGACCAGGAAGCAGCTAACGAAGAATTACAAAGCGCAAATGAAGAAGCTGTTTCGAGTAATGAAGAATTACAGAGCCTGAACGAAGAACTGGAAACATCAAAGGAAGAAATTGAATCTACTAATGAAGAGCTTATTACAACCAATCAGGAATTACATGTACGCATTCAGCAAGTTGAAGAATTATATACATACTATGACGGAATTCTTTCTACTATTCATGAACCGATGCTTATTCTTGACAGAAATATGCGGATTAAATCTGCCAATAGTTCGTTCTGCAAAACGTTTCGTGTAAATGAAGAAGACAGTATAGGAGTATCTCTCTATAAATTGGGTGACAGCCAATGGAATATCCCAGCTCTCCGAGAATTGCTGGAGGATATCGTCCCAAAAAATAATCACTTTCACGATTTTGAAGTTGAACTGACATTTCCTTTAAGCGGAATCAAAACAATGCTCCTGAATGCACACCGGATTTTTCAGCAGAGTAAAAATGAAGAGTTAATCGTTCTCACCATTTCTGATATTACAGACGTAAAGAAACTAGCGATCGAACTTCAGGTAAAAGAAAAAAAGGTACTTGAGGTGGAGCTTCAGTACGAGAAAAAAATGTCATTGAAAATTGAAGAGAGCAATAATGAACTGAAGCGTGCAACGATTATTGCAGAGCAAAAGACACAAATAGCCGTCGACGCGGTGCAATCAAAACAGCAGTTTTTGTCCAACATGAGCCATGAGATCCGCACACCAATGAATGCCATTGTGGGGTTTACAAAGGTGTTGCTGAAAACAGGTTTGACCGATAAACAAAGAGATTATTTGCAGGCAATAAAGGTTAGTGGAGAAGCACTAACCGTATTGATCAATGACATTCTTGATTTGGCAAAAGTGGAAGCAGGGAAAATGACATTTGAAAAAAAGGCTTTCAAAATGAAAGAGTCGATCTCCTCCATGCTTCATTTATTTGAGTTAAAACTTCAGGAAAACAATGTGAGACTTATTGAAGAATACGATGATCAAATACCAACGGTACTGATTGGAGACCCTGTACGCCTGCATCAAATTATTTTAAATCTTATCAGCAACGCAGTAAAATTTACTGAAAAAGGGGAAATTACCGTAAGTATTAAGTTGCTGAGCGAAGACGAAGAAACAGTAAGCATTGAATTTGCCGTCACGGATACCGGAATCGGTATACCCGAAAATAAACTGGAGCATATTTTCGAAGATTTCCAACAGGCGTCTGAGGGAACTTCCAGATTATACGGTGGAACAGGTTTAGGTCTTGCTATTGTCAAACAATTAGTCGAACCTCAAGGAGGCCATATTCGGGTGAAGAGTAAGGTCGGAAAAGGCTCTACGTTTAGTTTTACATTAAGTTTTTATAAGACCAATTCCGAGCTTCCAATTGAACTAAGTGAAGTGAATCCAGCTACGAAAATAAAAAGTATAAGTGTTCTGGTCGTAGAGGATGTTCCGCTTAACCGATTACTTGTTAAAACAATTTTGACCGACTTTGGATTTGAATATGATTTTGCCGAAAATGGAAAAATAGGCATTGAAAAATTGAGAATACATAATTATGACATTATCCTGATGGACTTACAAATGCCTGAAATGAATGGATTTGAAGCAACGGAATACATTCGCACTGTTTTACATTCCAACATCCCTATCATTGCATTAACTGCCGATGTAACCACTGTGGACATTTCCAAGTGCAAAGCTTTTGGAATGAATGATTATATCTCGAAACCTTTCGATGAAAAATTATTGTATCGTAAAATAGTTTCTTTGGTAAAGAATCTATCTCCAATTGACTGACAACTCCTTCAAAGTAGCCTAAGATAAAAACTGTAACAGAAACCTAGGTACAAAAAAATCCGTAAGAGTTTGAATATCTTACGGATTTTTTGTTTGATCGATAGTTAATTACATCTTGATAAATGACTTTGTGCTACTCGTGTTGTTATTGTAAAACCTCACGAAATAAGTTCCATTTATCAGGGCATTTACCGGGATAGTAGAAGTTGCGTCCGTCAATATATAGTTAGCAATCAACTTTCCTGTTGAACTATAGATATCCATGTTCATAGCTCCTTTAACAGCTGTTGTATTTCGAATAACAATATTATCCGTAGCTGGATTTGGAAACATTGTAAATGTCACATCGTTCGTTATTTCAATGACGGCTGTTACCGCTTTCTGACCGAACACCGTAAAAGGGCTGAGGGAGGTAAGTCCAGTCATTTGCTGGCTATACATGCCTGCTGATAAAGTAGCTGCAGTTGATACGCTTTTATTCCAAGCACCGCCTGTGTAATGAGACAGATAACAAGCATTCGGATCAAAGGCATTTACCTGCATGGCTGCTGACCATATTACCTGTAAATTCAAATTCAGGTTACTGATGACATTTGAATGAACATTCCAGGTTGCATCCACCAGCGGTTGAACCGCAGCAAGAGAAGTTCCTGTAGTTCCATCTAATAGCACATCATTTGTAACTCCTACCTGTATTTGTCCGCTCGCAGAACCGGTGTTTAAAAATACAGATGCCGGTGCATAGAGTGCAGAAGTTCCGACAGGAAAATTCACCGAACCGCTTCCTCCGGCTGTTACATTCATTTGAACATATCCAGCTGTTGCGGTAATAATGTAAGAAGCGCTACCCGCTCCTGAAATAGAGCCTTTTGCACCCATAATCAATGCGTTACGTCCGATATTCAGGGTTCCTGCAATGAAATGAATGGAATCCGTTACCTGTAAATTCGTACCGATAAGCGCCGTCCCGTTGTTTCCAATATTTACCATTAAATTTTTCAACCGGTTAGCTGTTGAAGAAAAATTTAAAGCCCCGGAAACAGAAGCGGAGGTAGTAATAACAATGCTGGAGGTCGAATCAGAAGAAATTGTTCCATTGCCCCCTGCCGATATATCTCCGTTGATCATCAGGTTATGTCCTTTCAAAACCAAAGAGCCATTTTGCAGAAATAGTGAACCTGCTGCAGTAATATCGTTTGCCAAGGTTACGCTGTCAGTTCCCGCAGTATTTATCGTGAGGTTTCTAAGTGTTCCGATGACCTTTAAAGATGTAATTCCTTTTGTGGCGTTAATGACCAGATCAGATGTTGCATTAGCAGCAATTGAACCCAGACCCACAAGACTACTTCCAGCAGCCAGTGTCAGTGAATGACCATTCAGATTAATGTTACTGATACCGGTAAGGGTTAATTTCCCGTTTACACTTAGGTCAGAAACCAAAGTTGGTGCGTTCGTTGCACCCACAGCGATCGTTAAATTATTAATGAGTTGTCCTCCAGACACAAAGTTAAGTGCCGCAGACGCTCCTACCAAACCACTTATGCTCAGGTTAGAGGAATCGTTTCCGCTTAACGAGCCAGAGCCGCTAACAAGACCGCCAATTACAAGACTGGTATTATTAAAATTCAATGTGCCGCTGTTTAATTGCAAGGTACCTGCAACCATGATTTTGCCCCCGATGAATGCCTGCTTTCCAGCGCCTACATTTATCGTCAGATTATTCAAGGTCGCTGCCAGACCACTAAAAACAATTGTTCCGACAGTTCCTGCTGCGGCATTAATGCTGATATTAGAAACGGCCGTTGGAGTAATTGTTCCAGTGCCCGAGGCTGATACCATTCCATTAACGGTTAAATTGTGACCGGCAAGCACTAATGTCCCATTGGTCAACGATAAAGTTCCTGCCACTGTTAAATCAGAAGCAAGTGTTACAGCACTAAGCGCATTCACGTTGATGGTAAGATTATTTAATCCCGAACCGCTTAACTCAACACCCGCAAGTGAAGAACTGCCGGTATAAACCACATTGTAGCTTCCGCTCAGAATCAGAGAACTGCCTGCAGCTGCAGAAAGTGAGCCACCCGAAATAACAATGGTTCCATTATTACTTACCGATAAACCTCCGCCTGTAGCGAGCGATAAAACTCCCGTTATCAGATTTAAGCTTTTGTTCACCACTATGTGAGCTGTTGATGTAAAGCCTATCGCAGCATTAAGAGTATCCATTGTTAAGGAACCTGTGAATGTAATTGCAGAGCCCAGGTTCAAATCAACCGCCTGCAAAGCAAGTGTCCCCGCTCCCGTTAAGGTTCCCATATTAAGTTTAAGCGAAGAATTATTCGTGGTGTTTAGTGTTCCTTCCACGTCCAATTGCGCTGCAGCACCATTAAGTACTACACTGTTATCCATATTAACCGTTACGCCGGATTGAATAACAATATTGTCCAGCAGATCAATGGTAGCAGGAACAACTCCTCCCGCCCATGTCGAGGTGTTGCTAAATTTACCCGAGGTAGTTGCCGTAAAGGTAGCAGCATAGCCCATACTCATCAGTGCCAGCGATGCTAGCGTTAACCTGGATTTTTTTCGTGTCGATGTAGTGCTTTTCATTTTTTTTAGGTTAAGTGAATACTCTATAATTTGAGAAACAAAAGTCAGGTTCCCTGTTCTGGGTAGTATTATGCAATTGTTCCAAAAACTTACATCCTTCACACCTTCCGAGTTTTGTCCTATTTTTTCTCGCCATCGTCGCATTATTTCTAAGGTGTGAATGATACAACTTTGCACGATAGTTATGTAATGCTTACCAGAAATAAAACGAGGAGTTTTGTCGCGTTAAAAACAAACACATGAAAAAAACTAAACACAAAAACAATTTACTTATCGCGCTAACAATGCTAACTATTTGTTTATTACCGATGATCAGTTTAAGCGAATCGTTTAACAATAAACGCAGCTTCCATATGCTTATAAACCACTCACCCATTGCTGTAAATGACACCATAATTATTTGTGAGAACGGAGGTACAATTACAAAAGCCGTGCAAAGCAATGACAGCGATCCTGATGGAAATACGCTTACAACAAGTATTTATACAGGACCTAAAAATGGGACTGCTTCCCTTAGTGGTAATGCCATCAATTATACTCCGAATGCAAATTATACCGGTAACGACACAATCAGGTATGTTATCTGTGATAATGGCATACCCTCCTTATGCGATACGGCTCTCGTGCTTATTATTGTAAATCCTCTGCCCTCAGCCAATCCTGGCCCTCGTCAAACAATATGTTACGGAGATACTATCTCTATTGGTACTCCTGCTATACCGGGCAATACTTATGCCTGGACCCCGAATAGAGGGTTGAGCTCCTATAACGTAGCAGAGCCCTCAGCAAGCCCTGCAGATACAACAACGTACATTTTAATAGTAACAAATTCCCTCACCGGCTGCCAGGCAGTGGATTCTACCACCATCATCGTAAAACCCAAGCCTACCGCTCATATCCTGCAGGGAGATTCTGTAGGCTTCTGCCCAGCCGACTCAGCCTTGCTTTTTTCATCCAGCGGGGCTTCATTTCTTTGGTCAAACGGGGATACGACTAAAAGTATTTATGTTTCCGGCATCGGAGATTATTCGGTGGCTATAACTTATGCGAATGGATGCACAGATTATTCGGCTCCTACCACGGTTATTAAGAACCTCCTGCCCATTGCGAACGCAGGACCAGACAAGGTTATTTGCTGGAGAGAAAGCACCAAGATAGGAACTCCTTCTTCAGCTCACAACACCTACAGTTGGCTGCCTGCTACAGGGCTTGACTCCACCAATATAGCACAACCATTGGCCACAGCAGGAGCGGCGGTTACCATTACTTACATATTAACCGTAACGGATACCCTTACCGGCTGTCATAATGTAGATTCCGTTAGTGTTACCGTAAGCCCATCCCCTGCAGCAGATGCCGGGACAAATCAAACCATCTGCGCAGGGAATAGCACTGTTATTGGCGCAGCTTCTGTATCAGGAAATACTTATAATTGGTCTCCGGTCACCGGCTTGAATTCAAGTAGCATTGCACAACCAACGGCCAGACCTGACACTACCACAATTTACGTGTTAACAGAAACAATTACCGCAACAGGTTGCCAGAAAACGGACTCCGTCACCGTTACCGTGAATCCCGCACCGGTGGTTGATGCCGGAACGAATCAATTAATCTGCGAAGGTAGTCACGTGCTGATTGGTGCAACATCTGTACCCGGAAACACCTATAACTGGCTTCCTATAACAGGATTGAACTCCGGCACCATTTCTCAACCCATTGCCAGTCCTGACAGCACCACCATCTATACATTAACTGAGACGATTACTTCGACAGGCTGTCAGGGAACAGGCTTCGTTACAGTTACGGTAAATCCGTCTCCGGCAGCAAATACCGGTCCGAATCAAACTATTTGTACCGGCGGGAGTGCCACTATCGGTTCAGCCCCTATTGTAGGAAATACATATAGCTGGTCGCCTTCTATCGGTTTAAGTTCGAACTCTGTGTCACAACCCGTCGCCACTCCCGCGAATACCGTTACCACCTATACTTTAACAGAAACGGTTACAGGAAGCGGCTGCCAGAAAACAAACTCCGTTACGATTACTACTACCCCTCCTCCGGCAGCTAATGCAGGAGCCAATCAAACCATCTGCAATGGATCAAGCACAACGATTGGTGCAACGGCTGTTTCTGGAAATACCTATACCTGGTCCCCTGGTACGGGCTTGAGTTCAACAACCGTTTCCCAACCAACCGCTAACCCAACTGCTACAACTACCTATACATTAACAGAAACATCTCCGGGTTGTTCCATATCAAATACGGTTACGATTACGGTAAACCCATCTCCTGCAGCTAACACAGGTTCTGATCAAACAATTGTGAATGGCACAAGCGTTACACTCGGGGAACCTTCCGTCAGCGGAAACACATACAGCTGGTCTCCCGATACCGACTTGAGTTCAGCGTCCATTTCGGATCCCATTGCCAGTCCGGTTACAACCACAACCTATAGCTTAATTGAGACGAATTCCTCAACAGGGTGCTCAAAAACAAATTCCGTCACGGTAACGGTTAATCCAAATGAGGGATCCGTTTCTACCGAATTTTTTAATGGTTTCTCACCAAATGGCGATGGAGTAAATGACAAATGGGATATCCCCCTGCTTACCAATTATCCTGACAATCAAGTGCTGATCCTAAACCGTTGGGGAGATGAGGTATGGCTCGGGATCAATTATGACAGTAAAAATGTCGTCTGGTCGGGACAGAATATGAAAGGAGAAAACCTGCCGGATGGCACCTATTATTACACAATTAGCTACAACCAGCAAGATAAACAAGGATGGGTATTTATTAAACGATAAAAAGAGTTCATTATGAAATTGTCATATTCCTTCGAATACCGACTGCAATGCGAAACATTCATAAGTTCAAATGAAACAAATAAAAAGAACACCAAAATATGAAAATAAAATTAATTACACTACTTATTGCCGGAATAGCCTCTCTGGACGCAACGGCACAACAGGATGCCGGCTTTTCCCAGTATTTTTTTAATCAACTTGAAATAAATCCTGCCTATGCCGGAAGCCGTGAAGCAATTTCCGGAACCTTGATCAATCGTAGTCAATGGGTTGGAATGCCAGGCTCTCCGGTAACTCAATCACTCAATATGAATGGTCCAGTACCAAATACCAGAGTAGGCTTAGGGCTACAAGTATACAATGATCAGGAAGGGCCGATGAGAAATACCGGCGTGCAGGCAACTTACTCCTATTATATTCCTATTGGAAGTTATCGACTTGCTTTTGGATTGCAAGGTGCATTGAACAGCCTGACTGTTTCCGGCAACAATATAGTTGTGGAAAATAAAAATGATCCCTCTTTTACAAACACGGCAGCTTCTTCGTTGATACCGGATGCCAATTTCGGATTATACCTTTATAAAAACCGCTTTTATGCAGGTGCCTCTGTTACCCATTTGCTGGAGCCAAAGTTTGGTATCGACAATACAGCTACCAGTGAACCGGCCATGTTCTTCCGGCATTATTACTTAATATCCGGAATTGTATTCAAACTGAACGAGGTTGTCGACCTCCGACCTTCCGTTCAAGTCACCTATGTTCAGGCTGCTCCTATCAATATAGGATATAATGTTTCACTTATTTTCCATGAGAAATACTTTGCCGGAGTGGGTATGAGAACTGCGCAAAGAATCGGCATTAACGGAACTGACAATATGTTTGTCGCCATGATTGAGTATGAAGTGTGCAACCGCTTCCGTATCGGTTGTTCCTACGACTCTTACCTGACAAGCGCACAACAGTATAATGACGGGACCTTCGAAGTCATGCTGGGCTGGGACTTAAATATCTCAAAAACAACTATTACAAGTCCAAGATTTTTCTAAACTAAAAAACTGAAACGTGAAAAAAATATTAATTGCATTACTTGTAACAAAGCTTTCTATTCCGGTTATTGCACAGGAACAGCGTGCTGACAAGTTTGCCGACCACAATGATTACGCTGCTGCTGCCAGGCTTTATAAAAAATCGGCGGATAAACATCCGAACCAAAAGGTAAATTACAAACTAGGTGAATGCTATCGAAAGATGAACAGGTATGCAGAGGCTTTGGCAAGCTATGATAAAGTAAATGCAGCCGGAGCGTTTTTCGATCCCCAATTTTATCTGAATTATGGATTGATACTGAAAAATAATAATCAGTATGAAAGCGCAAAAGCCTCCTTTAGAAAATATGACAGCTTGGTGCCTTCCGATCCAAGAGGCAGAATGTACTTGAATTCCTGCGACATCGTCCTGGAAGACCATACATGGGATTTACCTATTATAATTGAGAATGTTAAAGGACTTAACTCCGAGTATTCCGATTTCGGCGCAGTACCTTATAAAAAAGGTATTGTCTTTACTTCAACAAGACGCGTCCCAATGAACGATAGGTTATTCGACGGTTGGACAGGAGGTTACTTTCAGGATATTTTTTATGCGGAGAAAGACAGCAATACGGGCGTGTTCGGCAAAGCCACTGTCCTGGAAGAAAACATGATTGATCTTCATTTTCATGATGGCCCGGCTTTCTTTTCGAAAAATTACGACACCATCTATATTTCACGTGTACAATATGATTTACCAAGAAAGTTAAAGAAAGACATGGCAGTCAACCGGATAAAAATTTATTCAGCTAAAATGGGAGAATATAAATGGAAAGGGATGGAACCTTCTTCTTTAAACAGCGACGATTATTCCGTTGCCTGCCCTTTTATCAGTCCGGACGGTTCAAAAATATATTTTTCCTCTGATATGCCCGGCGGCTACGGCGGATCGGATATTTATGTTTGTAAGCACGAAAGCGGAGGATGGAGCAAGCCGGTTAATCTTGGATCTTCTGTGAATACTATGGGAAGAGAACTATTTCCTGCCTTGGATTCTGCCGGGAATCTCTACTTCTCGTCCGATGGATATGCCGGCTTCGGTGGACTCGATATATGTGTATCACTGAACCAACACAACATCTTTCAAAAGGCCATCCCCATGAAATATCCATTTAATTCGACTACGGATGATTTCGGAATAAATTTTGTAAAAAGCGGCAAAAGTGGTTACTTTTCTACTAATCGGGAAGGTGGACATGGAGATGATGATATCTGTCATTTTGACCTGGATCGGGACCTCATAGATCAATCAATTACTACCAGTATTTATACTATTGGATACCGGCCAAAACAGGACACGAATATGGTAGTAAAAATAATCCCCCCCATTCAGAACCTTGAAACACCTTTACCATTAGATAGTAATATTACATTACAAACCAGCCGGATGGACTTAAAAAATCATCCATTCATCCAGGATAGTAATTTAATAACTAAAAAAACAAATCCTCCTTTTAATCCGGATACATTTTCAACCATTCATTTTGCATTCGACAAGTATGCTGTTGAACCATCTGAATATCGTACCCTGGATGAGGTCGCGGCATATATGTTAGCGAATCCCTCCACCCTATTGGAGCTGGATGGATTTGCCGATACCCGGGGCACGTACCGGTATAATATCGTTCTCTCGAAAAAAAGGGCAGAATCGTCTTTGAATTATCTTACCTCAAAAGGGGTCGGCAGGAAACGTATCAAAACAATAGGTTATGGATACAGTCGCGCGGTAAACCGTTGTGTGGTTGGGATAGAATGCACAAGTGAGGAATATGAAGTAAACCGAAGAGTGGAGTTTAAAATAGCGCAGCAAGGTATCGTTCGCGCTCATAAAAACGCGCGGAAAGGAGATTCATAAGAGCTATGCTTTCCTTTAATTCTGTAACTTTTTCCCAAAATTGTGTAAGTCAATCCTATAACTAAAGACCACCTTTACGTTGTTATGAAAATTATTTCATAATCTAAAAAAAATAGTATGAAAACTATCCTACATTATGCCTTCACTGCAATTATGGTGTGCTTGCTGCCTGCTCTGAATTTCGGACAGGCGCCTAATCTTGGCACAGCGGCTAACTTTGTTCTCTTTTCCACAGACGGGGCAGTGAGTAATACCGGAATTTCAGAGCTTACCGGCAATGTAGGAACCAACAGCGGTTCCAGCACTGCTTTCGGAAATGTGAATGGGATGATGCATGATGGAGATGGAGCAAGTGCAGCCTGTTCAGCTGACCTTTTAAAGGCCTACAATCAGTTAGCGGGGACAACGGCAACTTTCTCTATCTCGGGATCATTGGGTAAGGGAGATACCCTTGCTCCAGGAGTATATTCTATTTCGGGAGCTGCCACCTTGAATTTAAACCTTTGCCTGAACGCAAAAGGAAATACGAATGCCGTCTTCATTTTCAAAATTCAAGGATCGTTATCAACCTACGCATCCTCCAAAATCAAACTGTTGAATGGAGCACAGGCATGTAATGTATTTTGGAAGGTGGAAGGTTTGGTAAGTATGGCATCCGGAACTACCATGCGGGGAACTATTATCGCTAACAATGCAGCGATCAATATCGGCACGGGTGATACGCTTGAAGGAAGAGCGCTTTCCACAGCGGGAGCCGTTACGGTTGACGGAGTGCTGGCCTATACACCAATCGGATGTGGAAGTGCTGTTCTTACCGGACCGGCTGCACCTAATCTTGCTTCTGCTACCTGTTACGCACTCTTTTCTTCTGATGGGGCCGTTTCCAATTCGGGCATAACGTATGTCGACGGAGATGTTGGTAGCAACAATGGCTCTGCCACGGGTTATAATTCACTGTATGTAACCGGAACCATCCATCCTATTCCTGATGTTTCGACCGCAAAATGTGCCGCAGATTTATCCAATGCGTATACCTATATTAACACGTTAGCTTATGATATCGAGTTGCTGTACCCCGCACAATTCGGAAGAAATCTGGTTCTTACACCCCATACATATCTCTTAAACGGAGCCACGACCTTGACGGATACACTTTACCTCAATGCCCAGGGCAACGCAGATGCTGTATTTATAATCAAGATAAATGGTGCCCTTTCGACAAGTACTTATTCAAAGGTTATTCTGCTGAACCAGGCACAGGCAAAAAATGTGTTCTGGAAAATTGAAGGTGCAGTAAGTATCAATAATTATTCTGTCTTCTGCGGAACTATCATTTGTAATAATGGGGCTCTGGGCGCCATCAATACAGGAGTTACGCTTAACGGGAAAGCATTGACAACGAATGGGGCTTTAACAACCACTGCAACTACAACTACCTTACTTCCTGTCTGCGGCTTATCGGGTATTTCTTCTCTGGATGCTGTAAAGGAAACAGTAACCATCTATCCCAATCCTTTCAACAGCTCAACCACTATTCTGATTAATGACATGGATCAAATTAACCGGATTGAACTCCGGATATACACTATTTTGGGAACCGAGTTGATTCGTACGATCCTTGTGAATCAATTAACTACTTTTGAAACAAGCAGCTATCCTGCCGGAGTTTATTTTTACAGAATATCAGACGCTACTCAAACGATACAATCGGGCAGACTTATTGTGCAACGATAATTACGCTTCGTTTATGAATAATTTATTGCTATATTCAGTTAACTTACTTTTATAGATAAGTTACCTTATAGTTTTAGTACTATTCACTTAACTTAATATTACTTCCATGAAAAACACCTTACGTCACACATTTACAAAGACAAGAACGATTTATTATCTGTTGCTGATTTTGGGTGCGGGAAACTATCCTTCAACTCTATTGGCCCAGGCAAGCTTGCAACAATCGCCGATCGGTCCTCCACCTTTTCATCAAACTACCGGATTACTGTCGGATTTGCTGGATCATAATGTAAGTGGCTCACCAAATTATAACCAAGCTCATTACAGACCAAGCTGGTTTACCGGAGAAACTCATCAGCACAGTAATTCCTGGACTCCAATTGATGCGAACCTGGAGGATGATTCGCAGAACGCAGCTGCAGGCGATGTTGAGCCAATGAATATCAGTAAGAGTCCTTTGGGAGGATCCTGCTCTGAATACCTTCCAACGGGAAGCACTACACGCAAAATGATATGGATGGAAGCTTATAACGGTCTGACCACCCATCCTGATAACGGAACTAACTTCTATGGTGCTGATGGCGGGCCTACAGTAATGGACATGTATAAACGTGGTTATGATGTTTGCTGCCTGAACTGGTATTGGCCTAACAACCCCGGCCAACCCGGAGACCGTGCATTAAATGTACTGGTGACACAGCTTCCCAATACGAATATGACTTTCTGTGTTGGGATCGATCAGCAGATGCTTACGGCAAATGGCGTTCCTGTTTCGCAGTGGCAACAATGTATCATTGATAATTTAAACCATCTGAATACCAATTATTTTCAGAATTCTATGTATGAAAAACGCGGAGGCAGACCAGTTGTGTTATTCTGGGATTTTACGGCCACTATTCAACAGTATGGCGCGCAAGTAGATTGGACTGCCGTTCGCAGGGCCGTAGGAGGCAATCCTTTGTTCATTTTCTACCAGGCAGGCGGTTTTACTGCACAAGAAACGGATGGATCCTTTTTTTGGCTCAATCCCAGTGCATCTGATTATGCAACGGGCGGGCTAAGTTATGTACGAAGTTCTCTGGCAACTTGTGCAAACTATCCGGATAAAATCCGTATCCCAAGTGTTTATTGCGGATTTAACGGCACGAAAGCACCCTGGAGAGATCAGACGGACAGCTGGATCAATCGTCAGGCCGGCTTAACGTATGTAGAAACCTGGGGAGCAATTAAAACCTGGTTAAATGCGGGAAATGGACACGGGGCGGACTACATAGTTGATGTGACATGGGATGATGACCGCGAAGGATCTGGCAAGTTCGGGGGTCAGCGAACCGACGTCCGAATGCAAGCAAGCCTTCAAGCCAATATCCTTTCGTTCTCCATGACCGGAACGGAATCTACGGTATATGCCTATAATTTATGGGCGACCATGGACGGCAATCACATTACTCAATTGGGCACTGTTAACACGGTTTCTCCCAAACAATTTGACCTGACAAGAGTTGCATCTGTTCCTGCGGGCAGATATACCTTATACGTGCAGGCGCTCTCCTGGCCAGGTTTACAAAATCATGTTGCTCCGGAAACCTTTCAGGTGAATCTTCCTTTTGGCGGACATGTTAATCCCTTTGGAATAACTACAGGTGTTATGAATTATACTGTCAGCGGAATCGAAATCTATCCCAATCCCACAAATGACAAGTTATTTATTAAACTGGAAAATGCTACACCTGCAGTTGTGCAAATTATGACTATTGAAGGTCAATTGATTTTCAATAAACAGGTAACAACTGAACTCGAAACGATTGAGACATCCAATTTTCCAAAAGGGATTTATCTGGTTAGAGTAGTTCAAAATGATGCTGGTTTAATAACCAAAAAAATAGTTATTCAATAGAACTTTTATTTAAAAAATCGATTTAAAAAAGCCAGTATTGAACAACTGGCTTTTTTATGTTTTTTAATCTACCTTGTGTCTTCTTTATTTGAACTCTTGATGTATTTTTTGTACCTGATTCCACGTACGCTCTGGAAAATTGTTTTTCTGCTTAATTTTTTGCTGGGACTTTTTGTTCTCTACCCGATTTTTTACGTCCTGCTGTCAAATGAAGCTTGGTTTCCTAAAGCAATGTTATTAAAGCGTTTTTGGGCCCGCTGGATACTTATTGTGCCGGGCATTTTTGTTTCCGTACAGGATAAAGCTAACATCCGGTCTGTTACGAAACCTTGTGTTTATTGTTCCAACCATACTTCTTACCTGGATATTGTTATCAGTTATCTTTTATTGCCCGATTACTTTGTTTTTATGGGTAAAGCGGAATTACTGAAAGCTCCCTTGTTTAAATTGTTTTTTACAAAAGGAATGGACATAGCTGTGGAGCGCAAGAGCCGGACTGGATCGCATCAGGCTTTCTTACGTGCTGGTAAGGAAATTGACAAAGGCCACAGTATGTTTATGTTTCCGGAAGGCACACTGGCTTCCGATGGAGTTATGGGCCGGTTTAAGAACGGAGCTTTTAAACTTGCTATTGATAAACAAATACCTGTTGTTCCGATAACATTTACCAATAACTGGAAACTTCTTCAAAATGGAGGATTTTTTAAGGCCTTCGGCCGGCCGGGGATCGCCAGTGTCATCATTCATGAACCTATTTATACTAAGGGTTATACTGATGCAGATTTAGTATCTTTGCTCAATAAAACCAGGGATGTGATTGCGTCCGGACTCCTATGAAAATAGATCATTCTACAGTTGATAAATTAGCAGAGCTTGCAAAGCTTGAATTTGACAAGGAAGGCAAGGATGCTATCGTAAAGGACCTGAACCGGATCCTGACATTTGTTGATAAACTCAATGAACTGGATACTACGAATGTTGAGCCACTTATTTACATGAGCGATGAAGTAAGCGTTTTACGGGAGGATGAAGTAATAGAGGATACTACCCAGCAGGAAGCACTTAAAAATGCGCCTAAGCACGATTCGGATTATTTCAAAATGCCAAAAGTTAAAAACAAATTAGCCAATTAGCTGATTAGCCATCTGACAATTAATGAGCTTCTAACCAGTTGTTCCCGGTTCCCATACTGACTTCGATTGGAACAGACATAGCTAAAGCCGTTTTCATGCGGTGTTCTATAATTGGTTTAACAAGATCGATCTCCTCTTTGTGAAGATCGAATACCAATTCATCATGTACCTGCAACAACATTTTCGATTTCAGCTTTTTAGCAGTAAAGTCTTTGTGAATATGAATCATAGCCACCTTGATCATATCGGCTGCGGAGCCTTGTATAGGGGCATTGATGGCATTTCGCTCAGCATAACCACGGACCGTCGCGTTGTTTGAATTGATGTCCCGCAGGTAGCGTCTGCGGCCAAGGATCGTTTCGACATAGCCTTTGCTTCGCGCATTTTCGATGCTGCTGTCCATGTATTCTTTTACCTGAGGGTACTTTTGGAAATAGTTTTCGATAATAGTGGCGGCTTCTTTCCGGGGAATGTTCAAACGTTCGGCCAGACCGAAAGCTGAGATCCCATAAATAATTCCAAAGTTGACCATTTTGGCATTTCTCCGCATATCGCCTGTTACTGCTTCCAGATCCACTGCATATACTTTTGCTGCAGTAGCGGTGTGAATGTCTTGTCCTGCATTAAAGGCTTCTGTCATTGCCGGATCTTTACTGAGCTCGGCCATAATCCGAAGCTCAATCTGAGAGTAATCTGCTGATAATAAAACAAACTGTTCTGAACGTGGTATAAATGCTTTGCGGATCTCTCTTCCCCGTTCGGTTCGTATGGGTATGTTCTGAAGGTTTGGATTGTCCGAACTCAAACGGCCCGTTACTGCTACCACCTGGTTATAACTGGTATGGATACGTCCGGTACGTGGGTTGACCAATAAGGGTAAGGAATCAACATAGGTGTTTTTCAATTTTACCAGTTCCCGGTAATCCAATATTTTTCCAACAATATCGTGTTTGTTCACCAGCTTTGCCAATACATCTTCGCCCGTGGCATATTGCCCGGTTTTTGTCTTCTTGGGCTTCTCCATAATTTTAAGCACCTCGAATAATATTTCGCCTACTTGCTTGGGGGAGGAGACATTAAACGGTGCGCCGGCAAATTGCTGAATGTTCTGTTCTACATTCGCAATGTCCTTTTCCAGTTCTGTTGAAATTTGTTTCAGGGTGTTGATGTCTAAACGAATTCCTTCGGCTTCCATGGCTGATAAAACCGGAATTAAGGGAAGTTCTACTTCTTCGAATAACTTAGTGGTATTTGTTTCCTTCAGCATGGGCTCAAACTTTTCTTTGAGCTGCAGGGTTACATCTGCATCTTCCGCTGCATATTCCAGCAACTGTTCAAGAGGTACATCCCGCATGCTTAATTGCTCCTTGCCTTTTTTTCCAATCAGTGTTTCAATGGATACCGGAGAATAATTCAAATAGGATTCCGCCAATACATTCATGTTATGGCGCATTTCCGGCTGGATCAGGAAATGAGCAACCATCGTGTCAAATAAAGGCCCCTCCACTTCTACTCCATACCAGCGAAGGATAGACATATCATATTTAATGTTCTGACCTGTTTTAGTAATTCCTTTGTTTGCAAACAAGGGTTTAAACTCATCGACTATCTCCTGGGCTTCTTTGAAATTTGCAGGTATCACTACATAATAGGCTTCGCGGATTTTCCAGGAGAAGGACATTCCGACTAATTCCGCATTGTTTGCATCTATGCCGGTTGTTTCCGTATCAAAACAGATTATTTTTTGCCGGCTTAAGTCATCAATCAGTTGTCTGCGTTTTTCAGCTGTGTCAACTAAATGATATTGGTGGGAAATGTCCTTGATTGTTTGATATGCCGGGGTAATTAGGGAATTAGCCGATTCGTCAATTAGCGAATTTTGAATAGCATCCAAAGGGATAGGATCCTGAGAGCTTAGTACTGCTTCCTGGGCAAACAAGTCTACTTGTCCGGCTTTTTGTGCTTTTTTAAATTGTGCACTTTCGGGTAAAGCTGCTACTGCTTCCGAAACAATGATGCTTTCTCCTAAAACCTGTTCTGCTAAACGTCTGAATTCTAATTCTGTGAATAATTCTTTCAGGATTTCTTTGTGTACTTCTTTTCGTTCCAATGCTTTTTCATCCAATTCAACCGGTACATCGCAAATAATGGTGGCGAGCCGTTTTGACTGGATGGCTTTGTCGGCATGTTGTTCTACTTTTTCTTTTAGTTTACCTTTTAGTTTGTCCGTGCTCTTCAATAAATTTTCAACGGTATCAAAGTCTTTTATCAGCTGTATAGCTGTCTTTTCGCCTACTCCGGGTATTCCGGGAATATTGTCAGCTGTATCGCCCATCAAACCTAAAATATCTACCAGCTGATCGATGCGCTGGATATCCCATTTTTTCAGGATTTCGGGGACACCCACTATTTCGGCTCCGTTTCCAAGACGGGCCGGTTTGTAAATGAATATGGTCTCGGATACTAATTGCCCGTAATCTTTATCCGGAGTCATCATATAGGTAACAAAACCTTTTTGTTCAGCTTTTTTCGCCAGGGTGCCGATCACATCATCTGCTTCAAAACCATCGATGGCTATTACCGGAATATTAAAACCTTCGATTAAACGATAGATGTAGGGAATGGCTTTGGATAGGTCTTCCGGCATTTCTTCCCGATGTGCTTTATAGGCTTCGAATTCCACATGCCGGAAAGTCGGGGCTGCTGTATCAAATACGACTGCGATGTGACTTGGGTTTTCTTTTTTTAATATTTCCAGTAAGGTGTTGGTAAAGCCAAAAATCGCCGAGGTATTCAGGCCTTTGGAATTAACGCGGTGGTTATTGCTAAACGCGAAATAGGCGCGATAAACAAGCGCCATCGCATCTAATAAGAAGAGTTTTTTTTTGTTTTCCAAACTGTAAATTTTTAAGCGGGGGTTTCTAAACGGAATGTTCCCAAACGGCTCCGTCCTTGGTGTCTTTAATGACTATGTTTATCTTTTTCAATTCGTCACGGATCAGATCGGAAGTTGTAAAGTCTTTTTTTGAACGAATTTCCTTCCGGATGTTCAATACTAAATTCATCAGGTCTGCAGCAAGTTCATTGCTTCCTCCTAAGGATTTTTCCTCCTTCAAACCCAGAACGTCGTACAAAAAAGCCTGGTAAAGTTTTTTCAGCTCCTGAAGATCGCTGGCAGAAATAGTTGCGGTACCGTCATTAATTGAATTGATTAAACGAACTCCATCAAAAAGATGGGCTATTAAGACCGGACTGTTAAAATCATCGTTCATGGCCTGGTAACATTTCTTCTTAAGTTCTTCCAGGCTAAAAGAAGAGGTATCAGAGCTCTTTAAATTATCCATTAATTTCACTGCGCTCATTAAGCGCGTAAATCCCTTTTCGGACGCACTCAATGCTTCATTCGAAAAGTCAAGTGTACTGCGGTAATGTGTTTGCATCATAAAAAATTTCACAACCATTGGAGAATAGCCTCTTTCGAGCAGCGGGTGTTTTCCGGTAAATAATTCATGAGGCAGAAATCCATTCCCCGCCGTTTTTGACATACGGGCTCCGTTAACGGTCAGCATATTGGTGTGCATCCAGTATTTGACAGGCTCGGTATGATTGCAGGCAACGGATTGCGCAAGTTCGTTGGAGTGATGTGTTGCTATCAGATCCATCCCCCCTCCGTGTATGTCGAATCGTTCTCCTAAATATTTCATGCTCATAGCTGAACATTCGATGTGCCATCCCGGAAACCCCCATCCCCAGGGGGAGGGCCAACGCATCAGGTGCTCGGGTTTCGCTTTTATCCAAAGTGCAAAATCGAGGCGACCTTTTTTGTCGCCTTGCCCACTTAACTCTCGTGTATTCGTCAACAAATCGTCCAGGTTACGATTGGAAAGGGCGCCGTAATTATTTTTTTCGCAATATTTTTGCACATCAAAATAGATTGTCCCATTTACCTCATAAGCGAAATCCTGGGCTATGATCTTTTTCGTCATTTCTATCTGTTCGGAAATATGACCGGTAGCAGTTGGCTCTATACTTGGCGCCAGGGTATTGAACAAACCCATCACCTCATGAAAGCCCAGGCTGTATTTTTGAACAATTTCCATTGGCTCCACTTGTTCCAGTTTCGCTTTTTTTGCGAACTTGTCCTCTCCCTCGTCTCTGTCTCCTTCCAGGTGTCCCGCATCCGTAATATTCCGAACATAACGTACCTTATACCCGGCATGCATTAAGTAACGATAAATCAGGTCGAAAGAGATAAATGTCCTGCAATTTCCTAAGTGTACATCACTATACACGGTTGGTCCGCAAACATACATACCTACAAAAGGTGGCTGTATCGGATCAAATTTTTCTTTCTGGCGGCTAAGGGTATTATATAAAAACAGAGGCTCCATTTACTCTGTTACTCTGTGGGAAGGGGTGCGTCTCCAATGTATTTGCCGTCCTGGTATACCGCTATGCGCTCCAATATACCATCTGAATTGTAATTGTATACTTTACCGTTGATCAGCTTATACTTGTGAAAATCTCCGTCTTTTGAAATTTGTTTATCCGCCCTGAACAGCTTTGCTGGTCCTTCACCGGTAAATGGTTTGGCTGCTTCTTTGGGGGCATTCGGAACCTCTCCCGCGACTACATTTGTAATTGATTTTCCTTTAGGGCCTGCCGGTTCGGGTTCGGGTTCCGCAGCCGGTTTGGAAACGATTGGTTTCTTGGGTTCGTACTCGTGTGTATTAGCCGGATCAATATTTCCATCGTTAAATGCTTTTTCAGATCGTTTGTCTCCATTGTCATACCATTCATTCCAAACGCCGGTTTCTTTTCCATCCTTCATCTCGCCTTCAATGATCTTTTGACCGTTTTCAGCGTAATAAACCTGTTTGCCTTCGCGCTTTCCAGTGGTATTAAACTTAAATTCATGCTGAACCTCTCCATTGTCGTAATAGAGTTTATAGTCGCCTACCCAACGGCTATTTCTCCATAAGCCCTCTTCTGCCACTTTTCCATTTTCATGGTACATGATGGCTTTCCCAAAGGGTCTTCCAGCTTCGAATGTGATCCTGTTTTTCATTATACCGCTTGGATACCAGGCAGTCCAGATACCTATTTTCTTCCCGTCCAGGTAACGGCCCTCTTCCACCTTCTGATCATCTGTGTATTCGGGTAAAGGGGGTTTCATGAGTTTATTCGTAACAATCCAACGCCCCTGCCTTTTGCCTTCTGCATCTGTTTTGTTAATCGAATCATTCGACTGAGCGAAAACTACGGCATTGCAGACAAAAAACAAGAATATAAAAGCTAATTTCTTCATTAATAACGCTTTCAATTTCAATGCAATTATACGCATTTAGTTCTAAAAAGTTGCTCTTTTTATTTTTTTTGATTTCGAAGATTCAACAGCATATCAGCGGTCATTTCGGGTAGTCCGAAACCCGGTTTCCAGCCCCAGTCGATCTGTGTTTGGGAATCATCTATACTTTGGGGCCAACTGTCGGCTATGGATTGTCTGAAATCGGATTTATAGGTGATTTTAAAGTCGGGGATATGTTTCCGGATCTCAAGTCCTATTTCTTTTGGGGAAAAGCTGAAACCTGCCAGGTTATAACTTGATCGGATCTTTATTTTGGCACTTTCGGCTTGCATGATGTCCACCGTGGCTTTGATTGCATCCGGCATATACATCATGGGTAATGCGGTGTTTTCCGACAGAAAGCACTCGTATGTTCCTGTTTTTAAGGCTTCATGGAAAATGTGAACTGCATAATCCGTTGTTCCTCCTCCAGGTGCTGACTTCCAACCTATTAGTCCTGGATAACGCAAGCTTCTTACGTCAATATTGAATTTATTGACATAATATTCGCACCAGCGTTCTCCGGCTTGCTTGCTGATTCCATAGACTGTACTAGGTTCCATAATTGTGTACTGCGGCGTATTCTTTTTGGGTGTTGTCGGCCCGAAAACAGCTATGGAACTGGGCCAATAGACTTTTGAAAGAATTCCTTCTTTTGCCATGTTCAATACGTTGAAAAGCCCGTTCATATTGAGGTCCCAGGCGAAGGGAGGGTCTTTTTCAGCTGTTGCGGAAAGTAGGGCCGCAAGCAGGTATACTTCTTTTATCGCGTGTGTTTTTACTATTTCATGGAGCCGTTTGGCATTGAGTATATCCAGGGTTTCGTAGATCCCTGATTGCTGATCTTTGGGAATTTCTTTGACGTCCGCAGCTACCACATTTTCAGCTCCGTAAATTTCCCGTAAACGTTCTACTAATTCTGTCCCGATCTGGCCTTGTGAGCCTATTACCAATATCTTTTCCTGCCTATGCATACAACGAAATTTTACGAAAACTGGTTATGAATCAGGCAAAAGTAACTAAATATCTGTGTAAATTTGTCTCCATGGCACTCTTACACAACAGGGTTGACAAAAACGTTCTAAAAAAACGTTTACAGGAAGAAGGTATTAAACGTATTACTGTTTCCTTTTACCGTTATGTTATTATTTCAGATCCTGCTGCTACACGGGACGAACTTTATCAAGAGTGGAAGGAGCTGAATGTATTGGGACGGATCTATGTTGCGAGGGAAGGTATTAATGCTCAAATGAGTGTACCGGAAGTTAATTGGGATCTTTTCAGGGAAAAACTAAATGGACATCGGGACTTTAATAATGTGCCGCTTAAGATTGCGGTGGATGATGATGGGAAGTCTTTTTACAAACTGTCTGTTAAGATCCGCACCAAAATTGTTGCGGATGGACTTTCGGAGGATGACTTTGATGTTACGAATGTCGGCAACCATTTAACGGCGGATGAGTTTAACAAGGCCATGGATAACCCTGATACGGTTGTAGTGGATATGCGCAATCATTATGAAAGTGAAATCGGACATTTTGAGGGTGCTGTAAGGCCACCTGCTGATACTTTCCGGGACGAACTGCCCCTGGTGGTGGATATGCTGAAGGATAAAAAAGATCAGAAGGTGCTGTTGTATTGTACCGGAGGGATCCGTTGCGAAAAAGCCAGTGCCTACCTGAAGCATTATGGCTTTAGTGACGTGAATCAATTATACGGGGGAATTATTGAGTATGCCAGACAGGTAAAGGTGCAAG
>JABDFG010000011.1 GCA_013286655.1 Bacteroidota bacterium | reverse complement strand
AATATTTAAAAGCATGGGCTTACTTATTAAATCGGCGAGAATAATTGATCCGAATTCCCCTTACAATAGAAAAGAGGTGGATATTTTAGTGGAAGATGGGGTCATACAATCCATTGCGAAAAACATCGACCGGAAAGGCATTCCTGTTTTTGAAGCAAAAAACATGCACGTATCTCCCGGCTGGTTTGATATGCAGGTGAACTTAAACGATCCCGGATTTGAATACAAAGAGGATCTGAACACCGGCACCAAAGCGGCAGCTTTCGGGGGATTCACGGCAATCGCTTGTTTACCCCATACAAATCCTCCTATACATACCAAGTCGGAAGTGGAGTACATTATCAATAAAGCCAAAAGCCTGAAGAAAAATGGAGTGGATGTATATCCGATAGGTGCGCTTTCCTATAACCTCCAAGGCCGGGACATGGCAGAATTGTACGATATGTACCAATCAGGTGCCGTGGCCTTTACAGACGGGAAAAAAACAGATTCAAACGCAGGACTTTTGCTTCGGGGATCGCTTTATGCAAAAAACTTCAACTCTGTTGTACTGACCTTCTGCGATGAGAAAAGTATATCTCAGGGAGGAGAAATAAATGAAAGCCCCACCAGCACAATGCTTGGTCTGAAGGGAATTCCTTCGCTCGCGGAGGAAATTATGATAGCCCGTAATATCTATATTGCAGAGTACACAGAAGGCCGAATTCACATTGCTTCCGTATCTACTGCCAAATCAGTTGATCTTATCCGTAAGGCTAAATCCCGCAAACTGAATATCACAGCTTCTGTTAATGCCTATAATCTTGTTCTGGAAGATACATTACTGAAAGGATTTGAAACAAACTACAAAGTGAACCCTCCCCTACGCTCGAAAACAGATATCGAGGCCCTCAAAAAAGGGCTGACTGATGGCACGATTGATTGTATTTCATCTGACCATTCGCCTCAGGATGTAGAGAACAAAATAGTAGAGTTTAACCACGCGGCGGCTGGAATGATTGGTCTGGAAACAACGTATGCACTGCTGAATAGCAATCTGGGCAAAACGCTGAGCCTGGAAGCTCTGATAGAAAAAATTGCAATTAACCCGCGTAAATTATTTAACCTGGAGGTGCCTGCCATTCAGGAAGGGAAGAAAGCAAATCTCACTTTCTTTGATCCCGGGTTGGAATGGACATTCGAGGAAAAGCATATCCGTTCAAAATCGAAGAACACACCTTTGATCGGCACTTCCTTCAAAGGAAAAGCCCTGGGAATTTACAACAAGAAAGTTTTAGTGATTAATTAGCACTTCATGACTAATCTAATGAAACGGAATAGCATTTGCTTTTGTTTTGTGTTCATTTTATTTATTGGTTTTTCCGGAATTCATGCCGGCAATAAATTTTATGTAGACAACCAGGTAAGTGGGATTACAAACAATGGATTAAGCTGGGCCACTGCCTGGAAAAAACTGGGAGACATTTCCGGGGTGAATGCAGGTGATACGGTATTTATCAGTGGCGGTAAGGTATCTCAAACCTATACCGATCTTATGTACACTTCTCAGGGGGGAACGATGTGGCTGCCTGTCGGAGGTACTGCCGGAAAACCTGTTACTTACATGGTAGGCCAGGATGCCGCACACAATGGAATGGTTGTTTTTGATGGAGCCGGGACGCAAAATTGGATATTCGGAGGTTCCTGGGTAACAATCAACGGAAATGTCATGGGAGAGCAGCAAATAAAAGTCATCAATTTTAATGAAGCCGTTGTGGGTGATAATGATAGTGGATTTGTACTTCGGTATACAAATATAACCGGACAACTAAGGTTTTTGAATGTGGATCAGGTGGAATTGGATCATCTTTATATAAATCCTCAAACAGGAATAGACGGGGCAATCAGAATAGATGGAACGGGCGGTGATTATAATTCTAATTCTATTCATGATTGTACTGTGAATGTTTATTATCAACACGATGTAAATGCTCAGGGAGGCAATGGAGATGACGGAATACAAGGTGGAGCGTTTTGTACTATTTCAAATAATATTATCAGGGGAGTACTCGTTTCCAATTACGTGGGAAACCAGCATCAAGATGGCATTCAAGCTCTTACTCCAGAATTCATTCGGATCACGGGTAATTATTTTGAAAACTTAGCAAATTACTCTGTCTATTTAGAGTATTTCGGCACTTCAGCTAATGCACAGGCATGGAACAATGTGATCAATTATTCTGATACGATCCTTTCTTCTCAGCCATCCTGTGGAGTTTGTATTGGTGGAGATCCTGGTGATACGGGTACCATCTCAAATGTTATTGTCGCTAACAATACGGTAATAGGTGGTAATAGAGGAATCAGCCTGGAAGGTGGTAACAAAAATGTTAGCTATGCTAATTCCCATGTTGTCAATAACCTTACTTACAGATGTTCAAGTTCTATCGAAACATACGGTTGGAGCGGAATTACCTATCTCAATAATAACACTTCAAATTCAGCAGAAATTTTCGTGAACGTTCCAGGAAATGACTTTCATCTTACCAGCGGAATGAGTGGCTTTATAGATGCGGGATCAAACTGGCCCGCCACTTATTTTAAGGATGATAAGGATGCGGTATTGAGACCACAAGGTCTTGCATGGGATATAGGAGCATACGAATTTATTCCTTTGACAGGCATTCTTCCCGCCGGTCCTGTATCGGCTAAAGCCTTTAGTATTTACCCAAATCCTGCCGGGGATAAAATTTATTTAGATATCTCCGGTGCAAATTCTGCAATTGTAAGCGTTTTTTCACTTGATGGAAAAATGGTCATTAAAAAAACTTTAAACTTTCCAACTTTAAACTCAATTAATGTATCTGGTCTTGAGCCTGGAATCTATTTTATTCAGTTCAGTAGCAACGATTCTGAGTCCAATAATGACTTAAAGGCTACAAAGAAACTTGTGATAGTAAGGTGATTTATTTCCCTTCCAGCTTTTTAGCTTCTTCCGGTGTGATCCGCCGATTATTTAAATAGGCCACTACAAAAGCATCTTTACATCCTTTTTTGACTAACTCCTCCCGGTAAGCAAGTGCCTCTGCGGATGATTTAAATTCTCCCACCACATATTTATTGAGCCCATTTACAACCTCCACTTTAACCGGCTCCTTCACCTGGTATTGTTTAGCAAAATAATCAGCCGGCAATTTATCTTTGCTTGTCAGCAATTGTAATGCGTAGGTAACTTTTGATCCGGAGTTTGAAACAGGAACTCCATTATTCACAGTGGGATTGGCGCCAATATTAAAACCAGTGGGAGGGATTTCATATTCTTTTGTAACATTATCCTCAACGTAAGAGAACTTTCCTGAAATCGCATAATTCCCTTCTTTCAAAGATTCTGTTTTAACAGTATAAGAAACCGTAAACACCTCTTGTTGAGGGAGGCTCAACCAGATAAATTTTAATTTCTTATTTTGAATATCGTAGGTGCCTCCTTCTGACTTTGCATACGTTATTTCAGCACCATCCGGAAGGACTTCCGCAAGACGGGCAAAGCCACTGATATTATCTTTCCTGATCGTAATCTCTACACTCATTTCTTTGGCTGAAATGACTTTAATCGTGCGTTGACAATTGATCGCTACTATACCACCCGTGAATACCAAAAACAAACCCGCTGACACAAAAATATCCTTCATGAAAATTTTAGATTTAATTACGAACGCTTAAGCTAAACTAATAAAAAAAAGGAGCATTATCAAGCATTTACTGCATCCGGGTACGTTTCAATAAATAAGGCACCAGCACCTGCTCAAAGCCTTTGTTAATGTCTGCTTCTATGAAATCGATCCGGTATTGACTGCAATGCAGCTTTAGCTCATACTCAAAACGTCCCATCGCTTGCAGATAATTTTCTTTAACTTCTGCAGGATTAACCTTTAACTCCTCCCCTGTTTCCATATCGACAAACCGATAAGGACGGTTATCAAAATTGAAATCAATTTCTTTACTTTTATCTACTACATGAAATAAAACAACCTCATGCTTGTTGTGTTTAAGATGCTGCAGGGCAGAAAATAGCTCATCGGATTGACTTCGGGCATCCATCATATCGCTGAATATAATAACAAGGGAACGTTTGTGAATAGCTTCTGCTATCTGATGAAGGGCTTCTACAGCAAACGTTTTTTTATTTTCCAACGGGGCCTTTTGCTGAATAAGAGCCTCCAGTTCGTGAAAAACCATTTTAAGATGAACCGGACTCGACTTGGCGGGAGTATGCAGTTCCAGTTTTTCAGCAAAAACGCTTAGTCCAATAGCATCCCGCTGACGCTTAAGCAACTCTGTAAGTGCCGCAGCACAATGGGCGGAAAAACGAATCTTGTTTTGGCGCTCTTTCTGCTTTTTATCATCCACCGGAAAATACATGGAAGAAGAGTTGTCGATGATAATCTGACAACGAAGGTTCGTCTCCTCCTCGTAGCGCTTTACAAATAGTTTATCGCTCCTTCCGTATAGCTTCCAGTCAATATGCTTGGTCGACTCTCCTTTATTGTACAAGCGATGTTCCGCAAACTCAACTGAAAAACCGTGAAAAGGACTTTTGTGCAAACCTGTAATAAAACCTTCAACTACCTGCCGGGCAATAAATTCAAGCTGGGAAAATTGCTGAAGCTGCAAGTGCTTACAATTGAGCCTTTAGCTTTCCATCCAGAACGGTCTTTGGAACTGCGCCGACCTGCTTGTCCACAATCTGCCCGTTTTTAAAGATCAGCAGCGTTGGAATATTGCGCACGCCAAACTGTGCGGATATATTGGGATTGTTATCGACATTCAGTTTTCCCACTACTGCTTTCCCTTCGTAATCTTTGGAAAGTTCCTCCACTACGGGACCTACCATGCGGCACGGACCACACCACTCTGCCCAAAAATCCACCAATACCGGTTTGTCTGATTTAAGTACTAACTGATCAAAGTTAGCGTCGGTTAATTCTAAAGCCATTTTTTTACGTTTTAAATTTAAGTATTAAAGTTACTGTTCGTCCGGCAAATTTCCTACCGAAGTTTTTCACACGCCATTATGACAGGTTTTGTCGGCTTAATTGTGGCTATTAATGGTAAGCGAATATTTAAAAATTCCTGTCGTGTATTGCCTTCCCAGGAGCGAACCCGTAGTACCTAAAGAAGTACAATCATTGGTGACAGCAGTAACCGATTTATACACCAATCCAATATTCCTGGCATACCTTTCAATGTAAAGGCTATCCGATATCACATTGGAGTCCCCTAATTGAACCACCGTAAGTACAGAGTCGAAAAATTGATTATTGATGGACATCGGCTGGTCAACAGCCGTATAACTGTAATTCCAGGTTCCCAGGGTGTTATAGGCGTTCCCGTTCCAGAATTTATTTAAAGCAACTGGAAAAACGAGCTTGATATACCGCACATTGTTCTCTACCTTTTCAGCATCGGTGGATGTTACATTCGCCGTACAGACATTCCGAAGAACCCAAGTAGCAGAATCATAGCTTTTTACATACCGTTCGATCCGTTGTGTAGGCCGTCCTGAATTGTCAGGGAACAAGGACTGTACAAGTTCTTTCAGCTGATACTTAACGGTATCTATTTTATAATCGAAACTACTGCTGTAAATGGATTCCACATCATAAATGATGTATTTACCCACGGTGTTAGGATAATAGGTATAGCCAAAATTAATATAAGGAGCCTTATCTCTTTTACAGGCGACCAGCACAACTGTTACCAGCACAGCCGATAAAAAAATAATCCGAAATAAACGTTTCATATTTCCTTATGGAGTTCCGGTTTTGGTTTTCTGGCAATAAATCCTCCCCCAACCAAGTCATTTCCCTCATAAAACACAGCAGACTGTCCTGGAGCAATGGCCGAAACCTTGCCCTGAAACAATACCTTAATCTGTTTCCCTTCTATGTTCAGATTCGCCATAGTTCCCGGATCTTTATACCTCACTTTGGTAAGGCACTCAAAATTTTCCGGCAAAAATGCGTATTTACCTAAATTAAAATTACGCACATACATTTCCTGTTTTTCCAGATCTTCCCGCGTTCCCAAAACAACCGTATTGGTTTCAGGAACAATCTCCAGTACATGCATAGGCTCACCCATAGCTATTTCAAGACCCTTACGCTGACCCACGGTATAAAAAGGATACCCTTTATGCTGTCCGACTATAGTGCCATCGGCTAAAACAAAATTACCACCATCCACACGTTCTTCCAATCCGTCTACCCTTCGTTTTAAAAAACCCCGGTAATCATTATCCGGCACAAAACAAATTTCATAGCTTTCACTTTTGTTGGCGAGGTCTACATAACCACGGTCGATGGCCATTTGTTTGATGTCTTTCTTATGAAGATGTCCTAAAGGAAATATCGTACGTTTCAGACTTTCCTGACTCAAGCCCCACAAGACATAACTTTGATCTTTATTTTCATCAAGGCCTTTGGAAATAACATACCGGTCATTTTCCATCCGTACCTGAGCGTAATGTCCGGTAGCGATATAATCACAGGAGAGCATATCGGCCCGTTTCAGTAAAGCTTCCCATTTAATATGTGTATTACACAATACGCAAGGGTTTGGTGTACGCCCGGCAAGGTATTCGTCCACAAAATTGTCGATGATGAAATCTCCGAACTCTTCGCGTATGTCCAATATATAATGAGGAAACCCGTGATTGACAGCCATCATACGGGCATCATTGATGGAATCAAGGCTACAGCAACCCGTTTCTTTTTTTGAGCCTCCCGAAGAGGCGTAATCCCAGGTTTTCATGGTTACCCCAATTACATCATACCCTTGCTCATGTAAAAGCATCGCCGCAATAGAACTGTCAATTCCACCACTCATAGCTACCAGTACCTTACCCCTTTGCATTATTTCAGTTCTCCTTTCTTGTAAATTTCTTCTTTCTCAACCGTTCCATCTTCTTTATAATAAATGACCTTTCCTTCCAGCTGGCCATTCAGATACTCTCCTTTACGTTTTACTTTCTGACCAACTATTGTTTCTTTCTTTTCTTCCGGATACCCTTCCTTTTCAGGAACAGAGTCTAGCTTAACCTCTCCTGCATCATAATATTCTACAAATGGACCGCTCTTTAAACCATTCTTATAAGTCGTCTTTGATTTCGGAATTTTGCTTGTGTAAAACAAATCTTCTACTCCGTTATACCTTGTAGATTTTATTGCGCTACTTTTTCTGAACACCACCTGCCAGTCTAACGTTCCGTTTTCTTCATAAAAATTCCAGGTGCCTTCTTTAAAATCATGCACATATTCACCTTCCACGTTTAAAGGTCCTGAAAGAAAGTAAAATTTAGCTTTCCCGTTGTGCAAACCTGCTGCATACATAACATCCATCCGGATATTCCCATTTTCAAAATATTCCTTGCAGACACCGTCGGGTAAATCATTTTTATAGTTTTTTTCTTCGAGTACCTTTCCATTTTTGTAATACGTCACAAACAAACCCTGCTTTTTTCCGTTTTGGTAATTTTCTATAGCCCTTATAGAATCATTGCTACCATAAAATACCCAGGTACTGTCTTTGTTTTCTCCGATAACTTTACCCTGAGACACTTTTTGCCCTTGGGGATTAAAGACTTGCGTAAAGGCCTGATTAGCTTTTTTATAAAACAAGGTAACCGATTTTATTTTCCCATCCGGATAATAATAGGTAAACCGTCCGGCAGGGAGATCATTCACAAATGTACCCACATACAACTTGTTCCCCTGATCATCTTTCCGGATCCATCGGCCCTGCTTCAACCCGTTTTTATCAAAACGATTGATCGTGTCCTTTACCTGGCCGAAAGAAACCACACAGGCACAGAGCACTAAAAAACAACTGAATTTCAGATCACGCATTTGGCTTATAAAGATACGAAAAGCTCCGTAACCCCTTGAACGAAGGTACTCCATAAAAACCGATTTTTTTCTACCGCTGCATTCGAAGAAAATTCAGCTTCCAGGTTATTGGTATAAAAATGGACAATGGCGTCCGCAATAGATTTCGGTGTAGGTGGAACTACATAACCTACTTTCAGATGAGGGACTATCTCCGCCAGACCTCCCACTTCTGTTACCAGCATGGGACGCTCAAAATGATACGCTATTTGTGTCACGCCACTTTGGGTAGCGCTGCGGTACGGCTGAACCACCATGTCGGCGGCGGCAAAATAATTTTTGACTTCAGATGCAGGAATATAATCGGCCTTAAAAATCACGTTGCCTTCTATTTCGTATTCCTTTATTAAATTGGTATAAAAGCTCAAATCATCATAACATTCCCCTGCAATGAGAAGCTTAACATTCAATCCCCGCACCCGTTTATCTGACATTGCTTCCAGGAGCAAGTCCAGCCCTTTGTATTTCCGGATGAATCCAAAAAACAAAATGTAACGGTAGCTTTGCCTTAAATTGAGTTGTTGAAGCGCTTCCTCCCGGCTATGCTTTTCACCAAACGTATCGTAAATCGGATGTGGCAGAAAAACCACTTTGGGATCCGGAATAAATTGACGGAGATCTTCCGCGACACTTTTAGACATGACCACAAAAGCGTCACAGGATTTTACGAAATACTTGGTAAGCAACCTATCCCCTACTCGCTTTTCGTGCGGAATAACATTATCCGTAAGCGCGATTACCTTAATAGTTGTTCCGCGTTTTACCAGTCGGGCTATCGTTCCAAGGCAGGGCGCCAAAAAAGGAAGCCAATAACGGATAATGACATAATCCGGATTGGCAGCTTTGATGCGTTTGGCTGTTTTAAACCAGGTGAGAGGGCTCACCGAATTGATCAATTCTTCAATTTTAATGTCCGCGGGCTTTGTACCCTTGTCGTATTGTGTCTTGCCGGGAAAAAGAAAGTCGGGATATTGAAGCGTAAAGGAAATAATTTTTGATTGTATACCGGCTTTATTAAAGGCAGAGCATAGGGCTTCATTAAAATTGGCAATCCCACCCCTCAAAGGGTGGGCCGGGCCGATAATAAAATTCTTTACTTGCCTGCTACTTTCAACTGACTCCAATTTTCCTTTCAATTAGATAGTTGTTACGGATAGGGGAATTACGGGAGATCAGTTCTCCGATAAATCCGGCTAAAAATAACATGGTGCCAATCACCATTGTGGTTAATGCAATATAAAAAGAAGGCCGTTGACTGAGCAACCTGGCCGGTAAATGGTGATATACATGGTATAGTTTTTCCAGCCCTAAAGAAGCCGCAGCTATAAAACCAACGAAAAAAACAAGACTTCCCATCAATCCAAAAAAGTGCATGGGACGTTTGCCAAATTTTGAAACAAAGGTGATGGTCATTAAATCCAGGAATCCATTGATGAAACGCTCCAATCCGAATTTGCTTGTTCCATATTTCCGTTCCTGGTGCTGAACCGCTTTCTCCCCGATTTTTGGAAAACCTGCCCATTTGGCGATTACCGGTATGTACCGGTGCATTTCACCATATACTTCTATGCTTTTGACGACTTCTTTTTTATATGCTTTTAAGCCGCAATTAAAATCATGTAACTGAATCCCTGAGATGCGACGGGTTACACCATTGAATAATTTAGTAGGAATCGTTTTGCTGATGGGATCGTAGCGTTTCTTCTTCCAACCTGAAATAAGGTCATAATTTCCTTCCAGCAGCATTTTATATAAGTCCGGTATTTCATCGGGGCTATCCTGCAGGTCAGCATCCATGGTGATGACAACATCTCCGAGAGCGGCTTCAAACGCAACATTCAAAGCTGCTGATTTGCCATAGTTTCTCCTAAACTTGACTCCTCTGACAGATGGATAAGTGGCGGAAAGTGATGTGATTACTTTCCAGGAGTCATCCGTGCTTCCGTCATCTACAAAAATAATTTCATAAGAGAATTTGTTTTGATCCATTACCCGCGCAATCCAGTTACACAACTCCGGTAAGGATTCTGCTTCGTTCAATAAGGGTACAACAACTGAAATGTTCATCTGCGTTCGTAATGCTCAGACTTTTGTCTGCGGTTCTTCAAATAACGGTTTATTCTTTTTGATAGAAGCAGCTGTTATTAAGGAAAAAACAGCATAAAACAGGGAAGCAAAAAGATAAGCCTTAGCCAGGGACTTAACAGAATAATTATTACCCGATTCTTTCATCTTTTCAATCACTTCTTCCGTCTTTTCCGAAGGAGCCCCCATTCTTTCCATCATCGCTTCGGTCTTTTCTACCAAGGCATCCTGCATCTTTTGCGAAAAACCGGGATCAATGACATTAAACAGAAGCATTGTAAACAAGGAATTAAGCATACCCGCCAGCAAGCACATCAGAAATATCTTCACAAAAGCATCTTTAAATGAAATATAACCGCCTTCATCTTTCCTGATTCTCAGCGACAAAATAACATACATAACGATAAGAGCAATCAGCGTTAAAATACCGACCCACCAGGTAGCCATAAATCCTGCTCCTAAAGCATAAGACATTGTCGTCAGTATGATTCCAATAAAACCAACAATAAGACCGTACTTTACAGATAGATGCATAAACCGAATTAATTAGCCGGTAAAGATAAGATTATTAAATAGTATTTAGTAATTTCGTGGCGGGCAAGTCTTATACGACCAGCTCCTGCTGAACTCCCCCAGGCGGGGAACCGAGCAAGGGTAGGTGGTTGAGCGGTGCGATATAAGTAGCTTGCCCTTTTTTCTTCTCTCCCTCTTGCACTCCATAGAATTAGTCAGCATTTTTAATGGTGTTTATTGGAATGGCTTTTGCGCAAGCAGGCGCTGCCCGAACCCAAAGAGTGAGTTCGCCTCTGAGCAACAAAGGATGAAGGAAAGAAAATGCAGTCACAGTAATATTAAATTCGAAAAATTACATTAACCCCGATTTGGAAACCATCCCGAAATTAACTACATTTCATACGTAAATATAAAGCAACGAATACAGACTTCAGATAAAACACAGCCATGAAAAAAACTTACTCGCTATTTAAATCACTGGTGCTAAGTATGATCCTGTTCTTAAGTCAGGCCTCCTATGCACAACAAGCTGCGAATAACCCTCCGCTTCCTCAAGGCATCAAAACAGGTATTTTCTCGCAAACGGTCATCTACAATGGAGATACCGGTTCCGTCAATTATTATGTGCCTCCTACCTATAACCCTGCAAAAAAATACAAACTCATTGTCTACATAGGCGTTATTAATGCAAGTAATCTTATCACGAGCTTTGTTACTTCTCTTCATCTGGACACCATTGCGAGTTCTCCTTATTATCTGAATGCAATTATCGTCAACCCCGTTCTTCCTACTTCCATAGCCCCTCCTACGGATACGAATAAAGTAGGCCTGGCTATGCATAATGCAATGTCAACGTATAATATCGATCCGAACTACGTTTACATCAATGGATTATCCTGGGCCGGCAGATATACCATCTGGTATGGACTGGTCAACTGGAAACGTTTCCGGGCAATTTATGCAGTTACTCCTGATTTTGAACTATTTGATTTCGGAGCGCCGGATGGACCAACCTATTCCTATGCCAACGGCAAGTATATTCCGATGATTATCCGGGTAGGTTCAGACGAAAACTCTAATTTGTTAACGGATGGAACGGATGATGCCATTAATTACCGGACCTTTGAGCCGCGTCTGTACCGCCGCTTTGTGGATTCCAATGCTATTGTCAGCTTTGCACCGGAATACAGCCGGGTTCATGAAATGCCTCAGCCTGAAATGCAATTTATGGGCTTTAATATGCTGGATAAATTAGCGAGTTCTTATGCTAACAATGATGCCGGAATTTCAGCCGTTTCAACCCCTGCAGAAGAATGTACTTCCTCGTTTTCTCCTTTGTTAACGATACAGAATAAAGGAGTTGGCACCTTGGTATCTGCTAAGATCAATTACCAGGTGGATGGAGGAAGCCTGCATTCCGTCACTTGGTCAGGAAACATGCTTCGACTGCAAAAAGATACAGTTCGCTTGCCTCTTCAGTCTCTGACAGCTGGCTCACATACGATTAAAGCATATACTACCCTGCCAAACGGAGTAACGGATGCAGTTCCTGCAAATGACACCATAACAGTTAGCTTTAATACTATTACAAAAGGTCACTCCATTAATTTTACGGAAGGATTTGAAGAAAACACTTTTCCTCCTCCCGGCTGGACACTTGCCGGTGATGGTTACTTCAACTGGCTTCGTACTGATAGCAATGCATTTGGCTGGACAGCTATTCCCAAACTGATCGGAAGCAATCTCTTTGGTGGCCACACGAAAAGTGCTTCTGCTATTTATTTTGACAACGTGGTGGGCGATAATACTGGCAAAAAATATGCTATCCGCACTCCTCAATATGACTTTTCGACTGTTTCGGGTCCAAGTTTAAGCTACGATTATGCTTATTATCAGTCCGGCGTAGCCACCGATACACTTGCGATCTATTATTCCAAAGACTGCGGACTTACCTGGTCACTTCTTTCGAAAACGGAAGGAACAAACCTGAATACCACAAACAGTTTAACTGGAACGATCAATGGGATCCTCTATCCGAACTATCAAACGAATAGTTTATGGAAAACCAATACCATAGACCTGAGCACCATTCCTGGTATTACCGGCCAACCTGAGGTTATGTTTTCTTTTGAAAATATTTCCGGGCACGCCAGCTTGTTATACCTGGACAATATCAGCATCAGCGGAACTACTGGAATTCCTGTACAAAAACAGGAATCCGTTTCATTGGAAGTATATCCCAACCCAACGAACGGAGTATGCTCTATTAATATTAACTCCAGCGGAAAAGATAATTACCTGCTGGAAGTAAAAAACATGCTTGGACAATTACTGTACAGCGAAAAATTAACTGATTTTTCAGGAATTTATACTCAACAACTGGACCTGAAAAGGTATGGAAGTAGTGTTTATTTTGTTAGTTTGAAGACTCAAAGCAATGAAACGGTCCGAAAAATTATCGTAAATTAATAGAGAACTCGAAATAGGCTAATTGGCACCTAAAGCCAATTTCTTCATTTGCCAGCTGTTTTTTAAAGGCAGTTCCCAGCTGGAGACAAGTTCTGCCTTCGTCGAAACCATATTATTAAATACGATGATATTTTCGTCTACTTGCTTACTATAATATAGTTTTTCAAAATCCTGCAATGAGCAGGCAAGCACTTTATCTCCTGTCTTGTATGCTACCTGCATTCTGTCAAGTAAGGAAATTTTCAATTCCTTTTCCATATCCTGAATAAACCTTACCGACTTATCAATTCCGCAACCGCTGGCAGAAGCAGTTTGTTCATCAACGGCGATGATTACAAAACGTTTATGCAAAATTTCGATAGTGGTGTCCATAGCATGGCCATGAGAAGTCCATTGGTTCAGAAAGGAATTTGATTTATTTTCAAACAATTCAAGTTCTGAATTTGTAAATTCCTTGCTGGCCTGATAGATCCAGACGCGGGAATGGCTTGGTAAATCCTTGAGTTTTTTCATGCAATATCCTGTGCGATCAGCTCCGCGACATCCATGACTTTTGTCTGCTGCTCTTTATTAAAATGTTTTACGCCATCCGTCATCATGGTCATGCAAAAAGGACAACCCGTGGCAATCACAGCCGGTTCGAGTGCCAGGGCCTCTTCTGTACGTTCCAGGTTCACTTCTTTGTTTCCTTTTTCCGCATCCTTGAACATCTGAGCTCCTCCTGCCCCACAGCAAAATCCTTTTGCACGACTACGTTTCATTTCAGACAAATCTGCATCCAGCTTTTGGATAACTTCGCGGGGAGCCTCGTATACCCCATTTCCCCGCCCCAGATAGCAAGGATCGTGAAAGGTGATTTTCTTTCCTTTAAAAGCTCCCCCCCGAACTTTTAGCTGGCCATTGTCAATCAATTGCTGCACCAATTGCGTATGATGGATCACTTCATAATTTCCACCCAAAGAAGGATATTCATTTTTGATTGTATTAAAACAGTGAGGACAACCGGTAACAATCTTTTTTACGTTATAGGTATTCAGTGTGGTAATATTATTCATCGCCTGCATCTGAAACAAAAACTCATTGCCTCCACGCTTCGCTGGATCTCCGGAACAACTTTCTTCGGTTCCCAGAACAGCGAACTTCATACCCACATGACTTAAAATCTTTACAATGGCTCTGCTGATCTTTTTTGCTCGTTCATCAAAACTTCCGGCACAGCCCACCCAAAAAAGAATCTCCGGTTCCTCACCGGAAGATTTGTATTCAGCCATTGTTTTAACGTTCATGCTCATTGAGTTGTTTATTGAGTTATTCCGTTATTCCTTTTAGAATTGTTTTATTCTCCCCCCTATTCGCTATTGGCTATTCCCTATTCCCTATTGGCTATTAACTACCCTCTTCCCTCCACTTCAGACGATCTGCCGGCGAAAACTGCCAGGGAGCCCCATTGTTCTCCACATTCGTGAACATCAGGTTAAGTCCCTGAGGTGCCATGCTTTGCTCCATGACCAGATACCTCCGCATATCAACGATAATGGAAAGCGGATCGATGTTTACAGGACACTCCTGCACGCAGGCATTACAGCTGGTACAAGCCCATAGCTCCTCACTTGAAATGTAATTTTGCAAGGACTTTCCATCCTCCTGATAGACCCCTTTGTTCGCATCAGTATTTTTTCCAACTTCCTCCAGGCGGTCTCGGGTATCCATCATTATTTTTCTTGGAGACAATAACTTACCCGTCTGATTAGCCGGACAAGCCGATGTGCAGCGCCCACATTCTGTGCAGGAGTATGCATCCAGCAATTGTTTCCAACTCAGGTCAAAAACATCTTTTGCACCAAAACGAACAACGGGTTTATCAGGATCGGCAGGAAGCGGAACAAAAGAAGAGTCCAGCATCGCTTTCACCTCATTGGTAACCGAAGCAAGATTGGTAAATTTTCCTTTAGGATCCAGATTAGAGAACCAGGTATTCGGGAAGGCCAGCAGAATGTGAAAATGTTTGGAATAAGGAAGGTAATTTAAAAAGCCTAATATCCCAATGATATGAAACCACCAGCAGGATCGTTCAATAAAAATAAGTTTCTCATCACTCAAGCCAGCAAGCAAAGGACTCAGGTATTGACTGACCGGAAGGCCCCCTGGGAAAGCACTCAGGTAATGACCTATTCCATGGTCTTTTAATACCTGTTCACTGGCATTCATCAGGAACAGGGCACTCATCAATAGGATTTCACTGATCAGGATAATATTTGCATCGGAACGCGGCCATCCGTTTAACTCTTTATTCCGAAAACGTTTTATCCGTAGTATATTTCTGCGGATAAGAAAAATCACACATCCAAAGGTCACCAGGAATGCAAGGATTTCAAAAAAACTGAGCAGAAATTTATAGAAATCCCCCATAAAGGAAAGTATCCGGTGCGTACCGATCGCACCGTCAATGAGCATTTCCAAAACTTCAATATTAATCAGTACAAATCCCACGTACACAAAAATGTGTAAAATAGCAGGAATGGGGCGCGTTAACATTTTACTTTGACCCAAGGCTACCCTCCCCATCGTCTTCCAGCGCTCAGCGACATTGTCCGAACGATCCAGCTCTTTTCCAAAACGAATGTTACGGATTACTTTTTTAGCGTTACTGCTAAACCAGGCTATAGCTGCAATAAGTAACAAAAGAAACAAGATGTTAGGTATGCCCATTATTGATTTGCCTTTTTGCTTTTTTTCTTTTCCTTATTTCCAAATACAGAAAAATGAACATACCGTTTTGGATTTTCCTGAAAATCCTTTAGCAGGGAATTCAATTCAGCGGCAGACATATCGAGTTTTTTGTACAAAGAATCATTATTAATAAACATTCCGATCGTTCCCTTTCCTGTGTTTATTTTATCAAGAATACTGGTAGCATCGCTCAGCGCAGTATTCGCATGTTCAATCGTTGATTTTATTTTTGATTTTGCCAGTGAATCACTGATGCTTTCAAAATTGCTGAGGACTTTGGTTATTTTATCATTATTATTGGCCAGATTAGAACTAATGGATTCTATTTTTGAAAAAATAGCGGATAGCTTATATTGCTGGGTAGCCACCAGCGTATCCAGGCGCAAAGAAGTATTTTCGAAGGCCTTTATCGCTTTTTTTATGCTTTCAAAACTTTTAAACAGGTCTTGCCGGGAATCCCTGTTAAACACTTGTTGAATCACAATCATAACCGAATCAATAGAAGAAATCAGTCCTTCTGCTTTTTTTTGAAGGGGGGCAATGCGCTTGTCAACGGCCGTTTTTAGATCATCTTCAACCTCCGACTGAAGTGTATCACCTGATCTGACGAGTTTAGCAGAGGATCCGACCTCCATTCGAATCGCCTTGGACCCAAGCAGATCAAAGCTGATGATACGGGCCTTGCTATCGGACGGGAGTTCGACCGCGTCATCGACTTTCATCGTCACTAAAATCCGTCCTTTCCGGTCTTTGGGCATCAAATCAATGCTTTTGATAATACCAATTTTAACACCACTTAATTGAACATTATTCGATTCCAGTAAACCTTCTACATTGGAATAAACAGCATAGATCGTTTTCTGATGGGTAAACAGGTTCGACCCTTTCAAAAAATTGAATCCATAGATAAAGAGTGCAATACCCGCAACAACTACCGCACCCGTTTTTATTTCTTTGTTAAATTTCAAGAATTCAAATTTTCAGATCCATAAAAATACTATTTTTTCAGTAGTTTTTTTGCCTCTTCCATGCTTATCCGGTCAGCTCCCCGAAACGCCACCACAAAAGCATCTGTAAAGCCTCGTTTGCGCATATCAGACTGCAGCCTGACAGATTCCTCCAAAATAGCAGACCGGCCAACCAGGTATTTATACCGTCCTCTGTCCATAAACTCGGTTATGCTTTCAAGTCCCTTGAATTTATCCGAGTTTGTGGAAAGTCTTTTGTCAGAGGAAACGAGTTGGACACGGAAGAAAACATCGGAAGAGATAGTATCCGCCGGCAATTTAACGGGAATTTTGACGGGAATACTATCATTGGATACAATAGGTGATGTACTGTCTTTTGGGGGTTCGTAAGCAGGAATCTTATCCACCGCTTCATCATACTTTACCTTACGGCCCTCCAGATCATCCTTATATTCCCGAAAAGCTTTAAAAATAGATACGGCGAGGTATTCCTGCCCTTTATCTGATCCTAAAAAAAGTTCTTCTTCCGGATTCGTTAAAAATCCTGTTTCGGTCAGCAAACTTGTCATTGCAGTTTTCCACAATACCAGGAAACCAGCCTGCTTGACCCCTTTATCTATTCGTCTGGCCTTGTCCTTATATTCGCTTTGAATCTTTGTAGAAAGGTTGAGTGCCTGTTCGAGGTGCTTATTCTGGTACATGGAAAAAATAATATTTGCCTCATCTGAATTAGGGTCGAATCCTTCATAGTTTTTCTTATAATTATCTTCCAGGAGGATGGAAGCATTTTCACGCTTCGCAACATCCAGGTTACCTCTGGTTTTATGCAACCCCATTACATACGTTTCTGAACCATGCGCATCCTTATTCGGATTCGCATTGCAATGGATGCAAAGAAAAAGGTCGGCATTGATGCGATTGGCGATCGCCGCCCGTTCCTGCAGTTCGACAAATACATCCGTCGTACGGGTGTAAACGACTTTTACATCCTTGCAGTTTTGCTCAATCAGTTGTCCCAGTTTCAGAGCTACGGAAAGAGCGACATCCTTTTCCTTGTATTTAACACCTGAACAACCAGGATCTTTTCCTCCATGACCCGCATCAATAACAATTGTTTTAACGCCAAAGGGCTTCGGATTGATTTTAAAAGAGCCACATACCAAGACCAGTAAGGCAAATATAATAATGGTACAATGTTTGTTATGCAAAAGTTTCCAAGTCATTTATTTTAACTATTTTACTTAGTTTTGGAGCCCAAATAAGCCTGTTTTAAGCAATGCTGCCTGATTTTGAGCAAACACAAATTTAGACGTACATAGTGCCGCATAGCCCAGGGAACAAAGTAGTTATCCGCATCATTCTGTTAATAATTATAACGGTTTGCAAGCCGCTTTTTGCCCAGGACTCCATTTCGAGCATTAAAACGGATAGCTCCCTTCATAAGATTCTTATCCCAATAGACTCCATCGTTAAGAGAGACTCCATAGTTAAGAGGGATTCCATCGTTAAGCCCCCAGCAGAGGAATCCGCTCTAAAATCAAAAGTGAAGTATTCTTCCAGAGATTCTCTTATAACGGATGCAGATAATCAAAAAGTATACCTATATGGGCAGGCAGAAGTAAAATATGAAGATTTAACCCTTAATGCGGGATATATCGAGCTGGATATGAAAAACAACATGGTATTTGCCAAAGGAAGACTGGACAGCAGTGGGAAGGAAGTTGAACTACCCGTATTTACACAGCTGACGCAAACATTCAACTCACATGAAATGACGTATAATTTTAAAACCAAGAAAGGTCGGATCAGTGAGGTCATCACGAAACAATCGGATGGCTATATTCACGGAGAAACCGTAAAGAAAGATTCAACCAACGTATTTTACATTGATAAGGGTAAATACACAACCTGTGATCTGGAGCACCCCCATTTTTATATTTTGGCATCAAAATTAAAGGTGATCCCCAATGATGAGATCGTTACAGGTCCCTGCGTATTGGTGATTAACGATGTAATTACTCCCTTGTCTCTTCCTTTTGGTTTTTTTCCCAACAAAAAAGGGCGAAAATCGGGCCTTATCATTCCTACTTATGGCTCCTCTCCTTCCCAGGGATTCTTTTTGAATAATGGAGGATTTTATTGGGGGTATAGTGAGTACATGGACATTGCGCTGCTAGGTGATATTTATTCACTCGGAAGCTGGGGAGCGAAAACCCATGTTAATTATGTTAAAAAATATAAATACACCGGTTCTTTTGATTTCAAATATTCCGATTTAAAACTTGGAGATCCTTTAACGAAGCCTCCTACTTCTGATTATTCCGATCAAAATAATTTTCTCATCAACTGGACACATCGGCAGGACAGTAAAGCTGATCCTGGCTCTTCTTTTTCGGCAAGCGTAAACGCTGGTTCCAGCAGTTATAATAGATTGAACTCCTATGTACCTAGTGTATATCTTAACAATACGCTTCAATCCAACATCAATTACAGTAAAATGTTAGATGACAATTTATTTAACCTGACAGTAGCTGCGACTCATAGTCAAAATACGGAAACAAAAGAAATTGATATTACCCTGCCTCAGGTTGCTTTTTCCATGAATCGCATTTATCCTTTTAAGGATAAATTAAGTTCCAGCCCTAAATGGTACGATAAAATTGGCCTAAGTTATTCCTCTGAGCTGTCGAACAGTATTACAACTTATGATTCGCTGTTCTTAAAAAAATCCATGTTCCAGCAAATGAGAAATGGATTTCACCAAAGCATTCCCATTAGCGCATCCTTTAACGTCTTGAAATATTTTACGCTGACTCCTTCCGCCAATTATAATTCAGCTGTTTATTACCAAACCATTTCTGAACATTATGATCCAATTTCCAGAAAAATCATAACCGATACTGTCCCAGGTGTCGCAATGGAAAACGATTTTAGTTTTTCAGCCAACCTCAACACCAAAATATATGGAAATTACCAGTTTAAAAAGTCTTATATAAAACAGATCCGGCATCTGATCATCCCTAATATCAGTTTTAGTTACCGGCCCGACTTTAGTGAACCGCAATGGGGAGCCTATAAAAAAATACAGGACACTACCAGCACTTTGACCTATTCCAAATTTCAGAACAGTTTGTATGGCGTACCTCCAAGCGGGCCTTCCAATTTGATTTCCTGGTCGATTAACAATACGATAGAGGCAAAGGTTCGTGACGAAAAAGATACAGTCAACCATGTCCGGAAAATAAGCATTATCGACATGTTTACCATCGCATCTGCTTATAATGCGGCATTAACCCAGTTTCAGATGCAGCCCATTAACCTTAGCGGAAGAACAAAACTATTTAAACACCTGGATATAAATTTTACCGGACTTATTAATCCCTACCAAGTGGATGCAGAAGGAAATCTTGTTGATAAATTCCAGTTCGACAAAAACGGATCTATTGGCCGCTTGACCAATTACAGCGTTGCTTTGAGTACGAGTTTAAAAAGCAACTCCCCACTCAGCAGTACAAGCGGAAAACCAGGTAGCACAACTACTTCCGCTCCGGCTGATGGAAGCGGAGCAAGTTTATCGAACGGCAATCCGAGTTTTTATGCTGACTTTAATATTCCATGGTCCCTGAACATGAATTATAATTTTGTTTTTACTAATCCGGGAAATGCACCAACACAGGAAACACAATCCTTAACATTTAACGGAGACGTAAGCATGACTAAAAAGTGGAAAATCGGATACACCTCCGGCTATGATTTTCAGGCAAAACAACTCACCTTTACACAGTTTAATATATACCGCGATCTCCACTGCTGGGAAATGAAGATTACCTGGGTGCCCTTTGGCCCCCGGCAAAGCTATATGATCAATATTAACGTCAAATCATCTGTGTTGCAGGATCTGAAGCTCACAAGAAGACGGGATTGGTATGATTATCAGTAAAGGAAATTAGCCAATGAGCGGATTAGCCAATTAGCCAAATGCGAAGCATTCATGAACTCAATAAAAAACAAAAGAAAAGAAGTGAGTAATGAAATGGGTGAGTAAATAAAAAATTAGTGGTGCTTGTTTACCGTTTTTAAAATATATTTGTTGCTATGAATAAGAAATGCACTCTTTCGATGCTGTATATCGGCTCTGTTGTTATACTTAATTCATGTGGAGCACCTTCGAAAGAATCTTCAAACGACCTAAAAACAAATAACTTAGTTATGAAAAAAATTATTCATTCAAAAAATGCTCCGGCACCTATCGGGCCATACAGCCAGGCCGTGATGGTGGGGAATACGCTATATGTATCCGGGCAGATCGCTATTAATCCCGTTAACGGCCAGTTGATCAGTTCGGATATTAAAACAGAAACAAAGCAAGTAATGGAAAACATTCAAGCCATCTTAAAAGAGGCCGGAATGAATTTAGATCAGGTCGTTAAGACTTCTATCTTTTTGCTGGACATGAATAATTTTTCAGCAGTAAATGAAGTTTACGGTTCCTATTTCAGCAAAGAATTTCCTGCACGCGAAACGGTTCAGGTCTCCGGATTACCCAAAAATGTCAATGTCGAAATATCCGTAACGGCAGTAATGCAATAAATACCTTATTGAAGCCCTTGCCTGGCCTTGGATTTTAAAAAAGACGCAACAATCAATACCAGGGCTCCCGTCAGCAAAACAACCCAGCCCCACCTCAGGTTGTTGCTGTCAACGGTTGTTCCGGTTATATTCATAAGAAAATTGGTCGTTAGATTGTCGTGTAAATTTTTTTCAATGTCCAGGAGCTGCTTTATCGTCAGTCCAAATATACCCAAGGCAAGCAAACCACTTATCAATAAGCCCCGGCAGTAATTTAGCAAAGCCAATAAAACAGAGGCCAGTCCAAGCCCCACAATACCATAAGCTATTCCCGTAAAAGAATAATCAATCAAGCCATTGAAATTACGAATTTCAAAAAAATCAAGATCCCCCATTAGGGGGATTGTTACTACCGGCACAAAAACTCCGATAAGCAGTAAAACAGAACCCATTAATCCGATCAGTTGTTGTCTGGTAATTTGCATCAATGTTGGTTTTAAAATTTTCGTTTGGCCCAATTTTCATAGGCCCTCCTTTGGGTCTCGTCAGGCATTTCCAATTTAGCAATAGAATAATTATAATACTGCGTTCCTGTCGATGGAAGTAATCGTATGCTCTTCACAAAACCGTTTGAAAACACACTTAACACTATTTCTTCACCTGCAAAATAAGTTGACCATTCATTGAAATCATTTTTAATGGGATGGCTATTAATTGCAATTAACTCATCGTTTGCGGCTAAACCCGCTTTGTCGGATACCGAATCCGGATAAACCAGTGCTACCTTAGGAGGAAAACTATTTTCCACAAGTTTAAATCCATAATAAGCCTCATGGTATTTTTTTGATACGGCCTTTACCAGCCCACAGCCGATATAAGCCAGTTGTTCTTTTAGTATTGGTTCATAATCAGCCGTGCCATATACATAATTGGAGAAGAACAGAGCAAACGAATCACCCGCAATGTATTCCACAGCATGTATGTAATCCGCTTCCGAATAGCCCTTTCCCTTCAGTGAAAAATCGTTATACAATAAACGCATCACATCATCCAGCGATTTTTTGTCCTCGGTTTTTTTGCGGATCAGAATATCGGTCATGAATGACAGCAAACAACCTTCATCATAAATAGACGTTTTTCGGGCCGGTATCCCCGGAACATAACCGTCCAGCCAGGTATCGAAAGAAGCGTCGGTAACTGGCATGGTAAAACGTGCAGGATTATGGAAATGTTTTTGCAGACGTTCATGGAATGTTTTAAAATAGTCCTGTTCATTAAATATTCCTGAACGGAATAAAAAATAATCACCGTAATACGTGGTGATCCCCTCGCATACATAACCTAATCTGGAATAATTTTCTTTTGTATAATCATAGGGCATCATTTCTTTCGGACGAATACTTTTTATATTCCAGGAATGGAATAACTCATGACAACAAACGCCTAATAATTCATTGTATAAGTGATTTTCCATAAGATGATAGGAAGGCCCTAAAGCGATCACAGTAGAAGCCAGATGTTCAACACCATGGTATATCCGCTGAGGCAAAATCTGAAATAAAAAATGGTATTCAGTAACTGGAAAATTTCTCATCGTACTCAGCTGCTCCTTGATAAAAACATAAAAATCATTCAGCAGTTTTGTCCAATCAGGCCGACAGACTCCTTGAAAAGACAACTGAAATTTAATTCCGCTTACCACCAGTTCACGCTGATTTAAGGTGTTGCTGGCGATGAAAGGGGAATCCGCCAATTCATGGAAATTTGCCGCTTGAAACCGGTTTTTTCCGGAAGATTTCATTCCTGTAGCCACCTGATAGTCTTCTGGGAGAATTAATTCCACCACGCAGGGTTCCTCGATATGTCCCGGAACATACAGGCAACAATTCACGGGGTTCACATACAATTGTTTTTCATCCAGGTAACAGGAGCCGGCGTTCAATTCAGCAGCATAATAGGTATAATGGATATGAACTTCCTTCACCTGATCCGTTACTATTTCCCAACTATCCTTGGTCCGTTTTTGGGAGGAGAGTTTTTTACCATTCACATCAAATGCTTCCCATTTCTGGATGTTTTTCGCAAAATTTCCAAGTTCATACCGGCCCGGGCGCCAGGATGGAAGTTGAACAAGCAGACTTTTGGAATCTATTTCAGAAATGATGCATACAATATCAATAAAATGCCGTTGAGGGTTTTGATAAGAAAAAATGTAGTGCATAGACGTTTCGTTATGTTCGCAAAGTTAGCAAGAATATGCGTTTTTTACGTACTTTCGCAGGCATGACTTACGATCTGATAATAATTGGCAGCGGACCCGGAGGATACGTTGCAGCGATCAGGGCATCGCAATTAGGCTTAAAAACAGCTATTATTGAGAAGGAGAATCTTGGAGGAATCTGCCTGAACTGGGGCTGTATTCCAACCAAAGCCTTATTAAAAAGCGCACAGGTATTTGACTACCTGAACCATGCAAAAGAGTATGGCATTAACGTGAGCGATGCAAAAGCCGATTTCGGAGCTGTCATTAAACGCTCCAGGGATGTCGCGGATGGAATGAGTAAGGGTGTACAGTTTCTGATGAAGAAAAACAAGATAGATGTGATCGTGGGATTTGCAAAAATAAAATCCGGAAAGAAAGTAGAAGTGAAAACTTCGGATGGTACGGTTACTTCCTACGAAGCCAAAAACATCATTCTCGCATTGGGTGCACGTTCACGATCTTTGCCTAATCTGCAACAAGATGGCAAAAAAATAATTGGATACCGGGAAGCCATGAATTTGCCGCAGCAACCTAAATCACTGCTTGTCGTAGGCTCTGGAGCCATCGGGTCGGAGTTTGCTTATTTTTATGCCGCGATGGGAACCAAGGTAACCCTTGTTGAATTCATGCCTGGCATTGTTCCGGTAGAGGATGAGGAAGTTTCCAAACAATTGGAACGTTCATTCAAAAAGGCAGGAATACAGGTAATGACGGAGGCCAGTGTAGAAGCAGTAGACACCAAAGGCACAGGCTGCATAGTATCGGTTAAGACGAAAAAGGGTCTTGAAACAATAGCGTGTGATATAGTGCTTTCCGCTGTCGGAATTCAGGCAAACATAGAAGGAGTTGGCCTTGAGGAAGTGGGAATTGTTGTCGATAAAGGAAAAATTGTCACGAATTCTTTTTATCAAACCAATATGCCAGGCTATTACGCTATAGGTGATTGTGTTGGCGGGCAGGCACTTGCACATGTAGCCAGCGCAGAAGGAATTATTTGTGTGGAAAAAATTGCAGGAAAACAACCGGAACCACTTGATTACAACAATATTCCAGGTTGCACCTATTGTCAACCGGAAATTGCATCAGTTGGATATACTGAAAAAGCGGCCAAAGAAAAAGGCTTCGAAATAAAAATTGGCAAATTCCCCTTCTCTGCCAGCGGCAAGGCAAAGGCAGCAGGTGCCAGCGAAGGTTTTGTAAAACTGATCTTCGATGCGAAATATGGTGAAGTTCTTGGGGCGCACATGATCGGAGCCAATGTAACGGAAATGATCGCAGAGATTGTATCTGTGCGTAAACTCGAAACGACCGGACATGAGATCATCAAGACGGTTCACCCACATCCGACGATGAGCGAAGCTATTATGGAAGCGGCCGCGGCGGCTTATGGAGAAGTCATTCATTTGTGATCTGTTAAATGAAAAATTGCTTTTACCTCTGTTTTTTTTGTTTGCACCTCCTTTTCTATTCAACACTGGAAGCACAAAATGGGGAGATTCGTGCAATTGCTCTGGCGACCACTCAGATCAAACAATTAAAAGGTGGCGTATTGTTAATACGGCTGCATTCGAAAAAAAATTTGACGGATACTTTACGAAAAAAAGGAATGCCGGAGCAAGCAGAAGAAATAGAAAAGAAACAATCCTATTATAATCTGGAAATCATTCATGCTTTTCGGGAAAGTTTCAATTTTTGTCCTGTTTATTTTTTTTACAGTGAATACTCCGAAGCCGTTAAAAAGAAACAATTTGACAAGGTGATCTTTCTCAACGAAAAACTCCGGCAAGACACCAGTATCAAATTCAATGCGCAACAGTTTTTTTGCGCGGAATTTGGAACAATCAGTAACGATACCTCCAGATCCAGCGTTACTCATTATGAGACAGATTCTGGCAAACAACCCGAAGCGCATACAAAACAGTACGAAGGAGCGGATGGACCAACAACCGGTATTACCGGAATAATTATTGAGAGTGATCAATTCATTCAACTCAGAAAACCTTTCCCTTTCTATAAAAGAACCTATACCTCCGTTTTTGGAAAAAGAATTATTAAAAATGCCGTAGCTGGAATGAATGAGAATCTACTGGCCTTTTATAACTACGCAACCGGTCATAAAAAATAGTAAATTAGGACTAAACAAGTTTGCCATGTCTAAGTTTATCCGGCCCTTTTCTATCTGTTTGTGTCTTTTTGTTTTTTCGTGTACCCTTTCCGCACAGGACAATGCTGAATTTTTTATTGGCTTTTCTGATAAAAACGGAAGCACTTATTCTACGAGCAACCCCACAGCTTTCCTGACTACACGTTCGATTACACGCAGGGTAAACCAAGGTATTCGTATACAACAAAATGATTTGCCGGTTAACCAATGGTATATTGACAGTGTCGCAAAAACGGGTGTTAAAATTTTGAACCGGTCAAAATGGTTAAACGGCATCAGTATTGATACCAGTGGACATCCGGGCGCATTAACCAAAATTTTATCTTTCCCTTTCGTTATCTCTGATAAAAGTTTGGGTATTAAAGTGCTTAACAAGGACACTACTGAAAGGATAAAAAACAGACAAAGCAAATTTGGAACCCCGGGAATAATCGCCACTTCTTCAACCGGCAGTTTCGGCTCCTCTCTTAATCAAGCCAGTATGTTAGGCGATGATTGCCTTCAAAGTCAAGGCTATAAGGGAGAAGGAATGGTTATAGCTATTCTGGACGGGGGTTTTTACATGGCAGATGTATTGCCTGCTTTTGATAGCCTTTGGACAAACAAACAGATACTCGGCACACGGGATTTTTCAAATCAGGGAGGAAATGTTTTTGACAATGCAACACCTCATGGCATGGAAGTCCTTTCTACGATGGGTGGCTACCTGGACGGGCAATTGATTGGCACCGCCCCCAAGGCAAGTTATTGGCTTCTCCGGTCGGAAGTAGTAGCTTCAGAAAACATCATTGAAGAATTTAATTGGGTAGCAGCGGCAGAATTTGCAGACAGCGTTGGAGCAGATATTATCAGCTCCTCCCTGGGCTACTCTACCTTTGACAACCCTGCCCAGAATCATACCTATGCCGATATGAATGGCCGGACGGCTATGAGTTCAATAGGGGCAGTAAGGGCGGCAGAAAAAGGAATGCTGGTGGTGGTGAGCGCCGGAAACGATGGAGACGATTCCTGGCACTATATCGACACTCCTGCAGATGCAGATAGCATCCTGACAGTTGGTGCAGTTGATCAGAATGGAGTCTATGCATCCTTCAGTTCAACAGGACCTACTTTCGACAAAAGGATAAAACCTACAATAGCTGCACAGGGGGAAAATAGCATAGTGGCCTCCGTAGCAGGTGGAATCACGAGCGGTGACGGAACTTCTTTTTCAGCTCCAATTGCGGCTGGTACAGCCGCTTGTCTGTGGCAGGCTAACCCCGGCAAAACAAATATGCAGGTATTAAATGCGATTGTGAGAACAGGAAGTCAGGCTTCCAGGCCTGATTCCCTGGAGGGTTATGGCATTCCCAATATGTGCTCAGCAAATCTGTTGCTGGGAGGTTACGAAATTTCTTTGTTTAAAACTGACAATCTTATTTTAGCGTATCCCAATCCTTTCGAAAGTAATATTACACTTGCTTTTTACTCTTTGGATTCTCAAACAGTAGACATACAATTATTCGATATCAGAGGCAGAAGAATTACAGAAGAAACAAAAGAGGTAAATACGAACAGCCTGAATTATTTTACACTAAGCACCATTCAAATTCTTGAACGCGGTATGTATGTTTTGAACATACGTACGAGTTCCAAAAACTATTATAGAAAACTGATAAAGAATTAATCAGCTCAGGATACTATTTTCAGGACCTTAAAAATATCCGACTGCTTCATTTCCTTTACCTCTGAAGGCTTCATTCCCAAAAGGCTTAAGCCCTCGATTTGGATACGAATTAGCCTTAATGTAGGGAAACCAACTTTAGCCGTCATTTTACGGACTTGGTGATTTTTACCTTCCACCAGTCCAAGTCTTATCCAGGAAGTAGGAATATTTTTCCTGACCCGGATCGGAGGTATCCGGTCCGGTATTTCAATAGGTGCTTCCACAAGTTCTACAAATGCAGGAAGTGTCTGATGTGCCTTTCCTTCCACAGTTATGCTGACACCCTTTGCTAATTGATCTGCCGCTTCTTGTGTAATTGCCCCATCCACCTGAGTCAGGTATGTTCGGGTATGTTTATAAGTCGGATGAAGTAAGTAATGATTGAGCTTTTTATCGTTGGTGATAATCAATAAGCCCTCGCTATCGGAATCCAGCCTGCCAACAGGATAAACATCCTTCGGGAAAGCAAACAGCTCAGCCAGCGTAGTATTATTACCTTCCTTGGTGAATTGAGAAAGCATACCGTACGGCTTGTAAACGATAAAGTATCTTAAAGAGGGTTGTATCAATTAATTCGTGTCATCGTCCTCATCCCCCTCTTTCTTTTCCTTAGGCTTGGGTTGATCCTTAGGGGCATTCGGGTCTACGAAATCCTTACGTAATACGGAAAACACAGTTCTGCGGTTCTTTTGGTGAGCAGCTTCCTGCTCTTCCTTTGTTTTTAATTTCGCGATTTCTGCGTCTGAAATGAGCAAACGGTTTTTCCCGTATCCTTTCGGCTTAAGGCGATCTGGGTTGATACCTTTTGAAATAAGATAATCAACACAGGATTTAGCCCGCGCCTCAGAAAGTTTTTGATTGTAAACAGGATTACCGCGTGAATCAGTGTGCGAACTCAATTCAATGACAAACGTAGGATTGTCCACCAGCGTTTCATACAGAAAATTCAAGGAATCCTTTGATTCCGGTCTTAAATCAGCTTTATCAAGATCATACAACACATCTGGGAAACGAATTTCTTTCTCAATAGGTGTCAAACAAAAGTCATGTTTGAAAATTTTAGACTCTTCCACCCCAACGGTAGTTTCTTTCACTTTATCACTGCTGTTTACAAAACCATTTGCTGCTTCCTTGGTTTTCACTTCATTGCCTATAGCAGTCGTTAAAACATAAGAAGTTTTTTCATTGACATAACGCTTACCTGTGTTTTCTGCAAATTTATAATATCCATTCTTATCCGTTTTCGTTTCAGCACTACTGCCATCCGAACCAACCAGCTTCATGGTAACTCCCTCAATTGTTTCCTTAAACTTACAATCGGTCAGAACACCTTCAATTGTGAATAACAATGGAGGCTTGGAGAATTGCCAGATATCATCCATTCCTTTTCCGCCTTCCCGGTTAGAAGAAAAATAACCTCTTTCCTTTTTCCCTTCAAAAATAATTCCGAAATCATCTGCATTGGAATTAATAGGTGCCTGCAAATTGGCAACTTCAGCCCACTTGGCATCTCCGGCTTTTTTAGCACTGAAAATATCCAGGCCTCCCATACCGAGTTGTCCATTGGACGAAAAATACAAAGTACCATCTTCATGCAGGAATGGAAAACACTCATCCCCTGCAGTATTAATTGCCGGTCCAAGGTTAGTTGGTGTTCCCCACTCTTTTGCTTTTTTATCATAAAGACTTACCCAAAGATCCAATCCTCCGTAACCACCTGGTAGTCTCGAACTAAAAACAAGAGTTTGTTCATCAGCAGAAAGTGCAGGATGTGCGAAAGCCACCGAATCCGAACTAAACGGAAGTTTCTTGGGTTCATCCCATGTAGCGCCTTTTTTGGTTGTCATGTACAATCCGCAGGGAAGCACTTTGCCCTTTTCTACCGCACAGCGGGTAAATATCATTATGTTACCCTTTTTGGTAACAACGGTGGAACCATCATTCGAATTACTATTAATAGGAGCCGGAATGGGTGCAGGAGTACTCCATTTGCCATTTTTATCGAGCTTTGTTTCAAAGATATCACTGAAGTTCTGCCCTGTTTGCCCATCAGGTTTGTCACCTGTAGCTCCTTCACGGGTGGAAGTAATATACAGACCCGAATATTTCTTATCAATATAGGAAGGACTGAAATCTTCCTGTTTCGAATTAATTTGGGCCACATTTTCCACTTTATAACGGGTAGGCTTATCCTTCCATTTTGCTGCCAGTTCACATGACTTGGCGCCAGCTTCACCACGAGGATCATCCGGAACTTCCTTTTTATAATCATTATAACGAATCATCGCTTCATCGTATTTCCCATTTGCTTTTTTTGCATCAGCAGCATACAGCTTCGCTTTAGCGTCCGGATAATTTGCCTTAATGGCTTTTTCGTACCATTGCTCTGCATTTTTGCTATCATTAATCTGGCGGTAACATTCGGCTGTCTGGAAAATAATTTTCGCCTTTTCTTCCTTCTTGGAAACGCCTGCATAAGCCTTTTTGTAAAGTTCTATTGCGGTAAAATACTCCGCATTGTTATATGCTTTATCTGCATCCTTTAAAAAATTCTTTTGAGCGAAAGCGCCGCCGGAAAAAACAATAACACTTGCCAGTGCGAGGAAGGCGAGTTTTACAATTTTCATAAGTAGAAAAGTTTGGTATATGTTAAATTTCTTTTTTAGAAATACTCTTAGTGAACGCTAAAATAATGATTTATTTGAAACAAAAAACATTTTATCCACACAAGACAGAAATCAATCGTTTAACCTTGTACTTTTGAGGGCTCATGAAAGGCAAAGACAGTATCAGCATAAAAAACAGAAAGGCCTCCTTCGAATATAGCTTTTTAGATAAGTATATCGCGGGGATGCAATTATATGGGACGGAAATAAAATCGATCCGCGAAAGCCAGGCAAATATTAATGACGCATACTGCTCCTTTACCGGAACAGAATTATTCGTCAAAAGTCTGCACATCGGAGAATACAAACAAGGATCATACAACAATCACCAGCCTAAACGTGACCGTAAATTGCTGCTCAACAGAACCGAATTGGAGAAACTGCGCTATCAGTTAAAAGACAAAGGTCTCACGATCGTTCCCTTGCGTTTATTTATCAATGAAAAGGGATTGGCCAAACTGGAAATTGCGCTTGCAAAAGGGAAAAAAGTATTCGATAAACGTGAAGATCTCAAGAAACGAGATCTGGAACGGGAAACAATGCGAAAATTTTAGCTAGACTTGCTTTGCTTTAGCAAAGCTTAGTCTAGCTTATGTCCGAAGGGCGATAACAAAAAAAATCCCCCTCGAATAAACGAGGGGGATAAAATCCCTAAAAACCATGGCGTGATTTATGAGGGACTTTTATCGTTCTTGGGGTTTTTTTCAGATTGTTCCATCTCAGCTCTGAGAGCTGATAAGGACTCAATATCTCCAAGGGTTGTTTTCTCCATACTATCTTTTACTTTTTTAACAGCTTTCTTAGTGTCCTTTGCCCCGGACCGCTCACTGGAAGCACCTGGTCGATCTTCCGCAATTTTATCATCGTGAATTTTGGTATGTGAAACGATGATCTTTTTATTTTCTTTTACAAATTCCAGTACTTTAAAATCAAGCGTTTCTTCCGCTTTAGCGATCGTTCCGTCAGCCTTTACCAGGTGGCGTCCAGGTGCAAATCCTTCCACACCATAGGGTAGAGAAACGATAGCTCCTTTATCAGAAATATTGATAATAGTTCCCTGATGCACGGAATCAATGGTAAAGACTGTTTCAAATACTTCCCAGGGATTTTCTTCCAATTGTTTTACACCTAAACTAAGTTTACGGTTTTCGGCATCCACTTCAAGAATAACCGCTTCAATCTTATCACCTGTTTTGGCAAACTCATTCGGATGTTTGATCTTTTTGGACCAGGACAGATCGGAAATATGTATCAGACCATCAATTCCTTCTTCCAATTCAACGAACAATCCAAAATTAGTCGCATTGCGAACGGTTACCGTATGCTTAGAACCTTTAGGGTATTTTTCAACAATATTCGTCCATGGATCAGGTGTTAATTGCTTAATACCCAAGGACATTTTCCGCTCCTCACGGTTTAATGTCAAAATAACTCCTTCCACTTCGTCTCCGACTTTCAAAAAGTCCTGAGCTGTACGTAAATGCTGTGACCAGGACATTTCGGATACATGTATCAAACCTTCCACACCGGTGGTTATTTCAATGAACGCACCATAATCTGCTATCACAACAACCTTTCCTTTCACTTTATCTCCAACTTTCAGATTGGTGTCCAGAGAATCCCAAGGATGAGCGGTCAGTTGCTTTAGACCAAGAGCTATGCGTTTTTTATCATTGTCAAAATCAAGGATGACCACATTGATTTTTTGATCCAGCTTAACAATCTCCTCCGGGTGATTAATACGCCCCCAGGAAAGATCCGTAATGTGTATAAGACCGTCTACTCCACCCAGGTCAATAAAGACTCCATAGGAAGTAATATTCTTAACAGTACCTTCCAGTACCTGTCCCTTCTCAAGTTTTGAAATGATTTCTTTCTTTTGTTGTTCCAACTCAGCTTCAATCAGAGCTTTATGTGATACGACAACGTTACGGAACTCCTGGTTGATCTTCACCACTTTAAACTCCATCGTTTTACCAACATAGATATCATAATCTCTGATCGGTTTCACGTCGATCTGAGAGCCCGGTAAAAACGCTTCGATACCAAATACATCCACAATCAAACCTCCTTTGGTCCGGCATTTAACATACCCTTTTATGATTTCGTCTTTCGCCAGAGCCTCATTCACACGATCCCAGGATTGCATAGAACGGGCTGTTTTATGAGACAAAATAAGCTGACCGTTTTTATCTTCCTGGCTCTCTACAAAAACTTCTACCTTATCACCAATCTTAAGATCTGGATTATACCTGAATTCAGAAAGAGGGACTACCCCATCTGATTTGAATCCTATGTTAACAACTACTTCTTTGTTGTTTTTTGCTACCACTACTCCTTCAACAATCTGAGCTTCTGTAACGGCGCTTAATGTTTCACCATACATCGCGTCCAGCTTATCGCGTTCTGCTTTAGAATAATTGTCCTGCTTCTTACCGATTGTGTTCCAATCAAAACTTTCCAGCATGTTAGCTGGTTCTGCACTTGCTCCTTTTACTTCTGACATTTTATGTTCCTTATACTTGTACTTCGTTGATTCAGGCTATCTTCGAATTGGGTTATTACTGGGTTGCTTAGCCCCTATCGTACCTGAAAAATAGGGGGAGTCAAACGTACGTCAATTTCAGCTAATACACAACAAAAAAAGCTTACAATAGCTCCGACATTTTGATAATAAATTACTTACAGATAAAGAGGATTTTAGGGTAAAAGTGCCACTTTTTCATAATTATATAACTATCAATTAGTTACAAATATTACGGGATTTTGTATATTTACCCGATGAACATAAAACAGGTAGTTCTGCTCATAGCTTCGATTCCACTTTTCTGTCATGCTCAAACAGAAAACACCTTTAATTGGAACGAGGCTAAACTGACTTGGAACGATTATTACGCAAAGCCGGATACGACACAATCCTCTTCAATAGCCGTAGCAGTGTCCTATACAGATTTCAACTATAAGGTCGACATGGAGGGGAATGGCAAATTACTGGATGTGCAGGTAGATTGCTTTTTCTGCCGATCAAAGTCCTGGGCTCTCGAAAGAGGTAAAAGTGATGAAATCCTGCAACGGGAACAGTTGCATTTTGATTTAACAGAAAAATATGCCCGTCTGTTTCGAAAAGAATTACAAGATCATAAATGGGAAGAAAAAACGTTCCAGAAAGATTTTCAGGCAATTTATAAAAAACTCCGGCTTGATCATACAACGGAACAGAAAACGTATGACAGAGAAACCAAAAGAGGAAAAGATGCGGCAAAGGAAACCGAATGGAAAAATAAAGTTGCGAAAGATCTCCGGAACCTGGATAAATATGATTCCCCAACTTTTACGGTGAAATTGAAGTAACCGGCAAACATAAAAATCCTCTTTTTTAATCAAAAAACTTCCAACTGGCGCCAAACTTAAAAGCAGCATCCGTCCAGGGATAATGAGGGGCATAGTAATAAGTAAAATTACCCAGGTAGGCATTTACGTTTTCATACTTAAAAAAGATTCTGGCCCTGCTTATTTTCAAATTCAGGAAAACATCTACATACGGGTAATTGCCAATTTGTTTATTGTTCTGCAAATAGAACTGCCCCAATTCCGGAGAATAGGCACTCGCATAATAAGCTGAATTGTAAAACACATCCACTCCCACCTGGAACTTGAGTGCTTTTTTGAATAAGCTATTATCGTAATACAAACTCTGTTCCGTGACCCATGTTGGCAAGCGGATGACAGAGGAATCCGGAACATGTTGATACGTGATTTTATTTTTAAAGACAAAGTGCTTTACATAAAATGATTTATCCAGATAAGCTGAATAACCCTGAATAGCGGAAGTTGACTGCGCGGCTCCGGCTTCATTAAAATACACGTAGTTTTTATAGTAATAAGAGACAACACCCACTTCTAATTTATACCGGGTCCACCTGTAATAGATTTTCAGATTCAGACTGCTTACCGGGCTGAATGTATTGTTCCAGATAAAATTGTTCGAATAATAATGCAAGTACATATAATCGGGCCTCCGTTCACTCGCGTTCCCAGTGATACCTATATACTGCAGACTGTCCTCTCCGAGATTATACCGGAGAAGAGCATTCAAGTTATAATCTCTGGCATTATAACCGGCCAGTACATAATCAGCTCTTAATCCATAAGCTGCTTTTTTTGTATCGTAGTTATATACCTCCGCATTCAGCATGAAATTATTAAAGGATGAAGACAACAATTTTCTGTTGTTCAGCCGGGTCAGAGGACCATTCACCAGTTCAGGAATTGGTAAGGGGATTAATGAAGCAGGGTTAGGTACATAGGTTAGTTGTTTCAGAATAGTATCTGCGGCCGCAAATTGTGACACGTTTACATATTGTTGTTTTATTCCCGCTTCAAACCCCATATTCCGCATGCTCCCATCATTTTTTTTATTCAATAACCTCCAGGAAAATTCGTTCTCTATTTTAAAAACAGTCGTGGAATCAAGCGTACGGGTCGTGTCGATATAATTCTCCTTGTAAAAGCCAGACTGGGGCGAAGGATCAGAATAGACGATATGTTCCTGCTGGATTAAAAAAGAATGCGCAAAAACTGAAGTCGGCAATACCTGCAAATGTACCGAGGTGTCAGCGGATTTTCTTTTCGGACCCAGGTTCAGGTACTGTTTTAAATAAAAACTTTTACTATTATATCGTCGGTTAGCATCTGCCAGGTTTGTACTCAAAAGCTTTCTGTCTTGCAAAGGCCCATTTTCAAAGTCAGGATCAGAGGTGATCCCTCCATTTTCAGCATTGTTCAGACTATTGATAATCCCACTGGACAGCAGCAAGTATCTTTTATCAGGTGAAACGTAATTACTGGAAATAGAAAAATCTGTATGATTGGTGTTTTGACGATTATAAAATCCATCCGAGCGGATACGCTGAAATTTAGCTGTAAAATTGAGGTTTTTAGTTACATTTTGTGAGTGTATAAAATTGGAATACAATTCATTTTTTGCTCCTACCAGAAAAAATAATTCGGTATAAGGAGTTCGGGTATTAAAATACTGGATATTCTGGGGCCGAAAAAGATAGCTTTCAAAATTATTCGGAGCATAATTAAAGCCTAATGCGGACTGAGCCGAAGGAAAATAAAGATTGGTTACCGCTAATCCGCTGTTCCCAAGATTATAACGATTCCGGTAGCGTTGGATATTATCCAACGAGCTGTCCGGAACAGTAAAAACAGCAGACTGCCGGTCAAATGCTTCTTCCGACTGGTATTTTGTTTTGGGAAGTTTTAAGATAGAATCAGTGGGGGAAAGTCCGAATACATTGCCGGAAATACCGATAATTAAAAAAAATAATACCGGAAATGTATACTTCATTTTTGACGTACTACCAACAACCATGCCTCAAAAAAAAATCCCCCCGATATTATCGGGGGGATCTAAAATCGGCAACGACATACTCTCCCGAGCTTTGGACTCAGTACCATCTGCGCTGATGGGCTTAACTTCTCTGTTCGGAATGGGAAGAGGTGGACACCATCGCTATAGTCACCTAAAAACGTATGACATATAAAGAAAGAAAATACACAGTAAATGCAACAAAATAAATACCAATCTTAATAAGAAAGTAAACGGGTAATTAGTACTACTCGACTTTGACATTGCTGTCTTTACATCTATAGCCTATCAACGTCATAATCTTTGACGACCCTTAAAAGAAGACTAATCTTGAGGCAAGTTTCGCACTTAGATGCTTTCAGCGCTTATCTTAACCGGACATAGCTACCCTGCGGTGCAGTTGGCACTACAACAGGTACACTAGCGGTCCGTCCGACTCGGTCCTCTCGTACTAGAGTCAGGCCCTCGCAATCTTCTAACGCCCACAACAGATAGGGACCGAACTGTCTCACGACGTTCTGAACCCAGCTCGCGTGCCACTTTAATCGGCGAACAGCCGAACCCTTGGGACCTTCTCCAGCCCCAGGATGTGACGAGCCGACATCGAGGTGCCAAACCACTCCGTCGATGTGAGCTCTTGGGAGTGATCAGCCTGTTATCCCCAGCGTACCTTTTATCCTTTGAGCGATGGCCCTTCCATGCGGAACCACCGGATCACTTTATCCTACTTTCGTACCTGCTCGACTTGTCGGTCTTACAGTCAAGCACCCTTATGCTAATGCACTCTACGTACGGTTACCAAGCGTACTGAGGGTACCTTTGAAAGCCTCCGATACTCTTTTGGAGGCGACCACCCCAGTCAAACTACCCACCATGCAATGTCCTCCGTTGTACGGAGTTAGACTCCGAATAAATCAAGGATGGTATTTCAACGTTGACTCCATGATAGCTAGCGCTACCACTTCAAAGTCTCCCATCTATCCTACACATGATTTATCCAAAGTCAATGCAAAGCTATAGTAAAGGTGCATGGGGTCTTTCCGTCCCGTTGCGGGTACTCGGCGTCTTCACCGAGACCACAATTTCACCGAGCTCGTGGCTGAGACAGCGCTCAGATCGTTACACCATTCGTGCAGGTCGGAACTTACCCGACAAGGAATTTCGCTACCTTAGGACCGTTATAGTTACGGCCGCCGTTTACTGGGGCTTCGATTCAAAGCTTTGACTTACGTCTGACCTCTCCTCTTAACCTTCCAGCACCGGGCAGGTGTCAGGCCTTATACATCATCTTTCGATTTAGCAAAGCCATGTGTTTTTGATAAACAGTCGCCAGAGCCATTTTATTGAAACCCTCCGAAGAGGGTACCCTTTATCCCGAAGTTACAGGGTTAATTTGCCTAGTTCCTTAGCCACGGATCACTCGAGCACCTCAGGATTCTCTCCTTGACTACCTGTGTCGGTTTGCGGTACGGGTTGCTTTTACCTGAAGCTTAGAGGTTTTTCTTGGAAGTCTGATTAGATCCATATCCGCTTGCCCGAAGGCTCACGGTACTATCAAGTTTCAGCATCCCTGGCGGATTTGCCTACCAAGGATATACCTACACTCTTAAACGCACTATTCCGTCAGTGCGCAGGATTTTCACTACTTCGTCACCCCATAGCAGTAAAGCAAGTACTGGAATATTAACCAGTTATCCATCGACTTTTCCCTTCGGATACGCCTTAGGACCCGACTAACCCTGATTCGATTAACGTTGATCAGGAAACCTTAGTCTATCGGTGGGGGGGTTTCTCGCCCCCCTTATCGTTACTTATGCCTACATTTGCTTTTCTAACTGCTCCAGCATGGCTTACGCCACACCTTCAGTGCTGTTAGAATGCTCCCCTACCACTGTACATTACTGTACAATTCATGGCTTCGGTACTGTGTTTTATGCCCGCTTATTATCCACGCCCAATCGCTCGACTAGTGAGCTGTTACGCACTCTTTAAATGAATTGCTGCTTCCAAGCAAACATCCTAGCTGTCAATGCAATCGGACCACGTTATAACAACTTAACACAGATTTTGGGACCTTAGCCGATGATCTGGATTCTTCTCCTCTCGTCCACGGACCTTAGCACCCGTGGGCTCACTCCTGAGTATATTTCATAGCATTCGGAGTTTGTCTGGATTTGGTAGGCGATGAAGCCCCCTAGTCCAATCAGTAGCTCTACCTCTATGAAACTTAACCTCAAGGCTGTTCCTAAAAACATTTCGGGGAGTACGAGCTATTTCCCAGTTTGATTAGCCTTTCACCCCTACCCACAACTCATCCGAGAGCTTTTCAACGCTCACCAGTTCGGACCTCCATGGCGTGTTACCGCCACTTCATCCTGGTCATGGGTAGATCACAAGGTTTCGCGTCTACCCCCTCTGACTATTCGCCCTATTCAGACTTGCTTTCGCTTCGGCTGCAGACCTTTGGTCTTTAACCTTGCCAGAGAGGAGTAACTCGTAGGCTCATTATGCAAAAGGCACGCCGTCACAGCACGAAGCTGCTCCGACCGCTTGTAAGCGTACGGTTTCAGGATCTATTTCACTCCGCTATTCGCGGTTCTTTTCACCTTTCCTTCACAGTACTAGTTCGCTATCGGTCTCTCTTAAGTATTTAGCCTTACCAGATGGTCCTGGTGGATTCCTACAAGATTTCTCGTGTCTCGCAGTACTCAGGATACTACTAGGTAGCAGATTTATTTCGTGTACGGGATTATCACCCTCTATGATGCAACTTTCCAGAAGCTTCCACTATAAATTTACAGTCCATATTGTAGTCCTACAACCCCAACATTGCCTTAACAATATTGGTTTGGGCTATTCCCGTTTCGCTCGCCACTACTAAGGGAATCACTTAATTGTTTTCTTTTCCTCCAGGTACTTAGATGTTTCAGTTCCCTGGGTTAGCATCCTTTCGGATGATCCGACTTCATCGGATCAGGTTTCCCCATTCGGAAATCTTCGGATCAATTTGTATTTGCCAATCCCCGAAGCTTATCGCAGCTTATCACGTCCTTCTTCGCCTAAGAGAGCCAAGGCATTCACCATACGCCCTTAATAACTTTCTTATTAATTACTCGTATTCAAATAGTTACATTTACTATTTGTGTATTTTCTTTCAATATGTCAAAGAACTTAATCCGCCAAAGGGCGGCTAAGTGGAGAATAACGGATTCGAACCGATGACCCCCTGCGTGCAAGGCAGGTGCTCTAGCCAGCTGAGCTAATTCCCCAAATTCGAGTTGATGGTAGTCCCGAGCAGATTTGAACTGCTGACCCCTACATTATCAGTGTAGTGCTCTAACCAACTGAGCTACGGGACTATTTTTCCGTAATGCTCTTCGGTTATGCACCCTGAGCTCGTCATTGGGTATTTTTAAAATAATTGAAGCATAAAAAGGAGAGTAAGTAACATCCCGATAAATCGGAATAAACAAATCTTCTCTAGAAAGGAGGTGTTCCAGCCGCACCTTCCGGTACGGCTACCTTGTTACGACTTAGCCCCAGTCATTGGTTTTACCCTAGGCAACGCCTTACGGCAATCGACTTTAGGTACTCCCAACTCCCATGGCTTGACGGGCGGTGTGTACAAGGCCCGGGAACGTATTCACCGGATCATTGCTGATATCCGATTACTAGCGAATCCAGCTTCATGAAGTCGAGTTGCAGACTTCAATCCGAACTGAGATAAGTTTTAGAGATTAGCATCACATCGCTGTGTAGCTGCCCTTTGTACTTACCATTGTAGCACGTGTGTAGCCCAGGACGTAAGGGCCGTGCTGACTTGACGTCATCCCCACCTTCCTCACCGCTTACGCGGGCAGTTTCTCTAGAGTCCCCGACATTACTCGCTGGCAACTAAAGATAGGGGTTGCGCTCGTTGCGGGACTTAACCCAACACCTCACGGCACGAGCTGACGACAGCCATGCAGCACCTAGTTTCGTGTCTTGCGAAAGCCACCTTTCGGCAGCGGTCACTAACTTTCAAGCCCTGGTAAGGTTCCTCGCGTATCATCGAATTAAACCACATGCTCCTCCGCTTGTGCGGGCCCCCGTCAATTCCTTTGAGTTTCAATCTTGCGATCGTACTCCCCAGGTGGATCACTTAACGCTTTCGCTAGGACGCTGACAGTGTATCGCCAACATCGAGTGATCATCGTTTAGGGCGTGGACTACCAGGGTATCTAATCCTGTTTGATCCCCACGCTTTCGTGCATCAGCGTCAATAACAATTTTGTGAGCTGCCTTCGCAATCGGTGTTCTGTGCCATATCTAAGTATTTCACCACTACATGGCACATTCCGCCCACATCAGTTGCATTCAAGATTGACAGTATCAATGGCAGTTCTGCAGTTAAGCTGCAGGATTTCACCACTGACTTATCATTCCGCCTACGCACCCTTTAAACCCAATGAATCCGGATAACGCTCGGGTCCTTCGTATTACCGCGGCTGCTGGCACGAAGTTAGCCGACCCTTATTCTAACGGTACTATCAGCCTCGTACACGTACGAGGGGTTTCTCCCGTTCAAAAGAAGTTTACGACGCATAGCGCCTTCATCCTTCACGCGGCATGGCTGGATCAGTGTTGCCACCATTGTCCAATATTCCTTACTGCTGCCTCCCGTAGGAGTCTGGTCCGTGTCTCAGTACCAGTGTGGGGGATAATCCTCTCAGATCCCCTATGCATCGTAGCCTTGGTGAGCCATTACCTCACCAACTAGCTAATGCAACGCATGCCCATCCATTACCACCGTAGTTTTAATAATAAAGAGATGCCTCTTCACTATACTATGGAGTATTAATCCGAATTTCTTCGGGCTATCCTCCAGTAATGGGTAGGTTGCATACGTGTTACGCACCCGTGCGCCACTCGTCAGCATGTATTGCTACACCTGTTACCGTTCGACTTGCATGTATTAGGCCTGCCGCTAGCGTTCATCCTGAGCCAGGATCAAACTCTCCATTGTAAGTTTGATATTGTTTCCAATTTAATGGAATGCTTCAAGATTTGTTTCTCATTGAAATGCAAATAAAAATTTGCATAACATAGGTTACTTACCTATTCCTTTTTTGTGCTTCAATATTTTCAAAGAACTTTTATTAAAAGTATTTCCGTTACCGGAACCATTATTAATAAGCTATACAAGAACTTTTGATAATCCCTCTTTTCTAAGGGAGGGCAAAGTTAAGAATGTTTTTTTAATCTGCAAATATTATTTAAAGATTATTATCTTTTTTTTCAATTTCTTAAGGAACGTTTCTCTGAAAAGGGATGCAAATGTACGTGCTTTCGTTCAACATCCAAATTAATTTTACATTAAATATGTAATTACCTGTAAATCAGAAAGAAAAACTAGTTTAGCCCAATTCAGGGAGTACTGGAAGAAACCTGCAATACTTTTCCATTAAAGTTTTCCTGCCCCTTCAAAGCGAAATCAACAAGGTAGCCTGCCATCTGAACCGCCGTACAGGACGCTTGATAACCAGGAAAAGCCGCCTCCAGCATTTCTGTCTGAACAGCGCCCAGTGCAAGGCAGTTAACAGAAATATTAAACGTTTTCAGTTCTTCCGCCATGCACTCCGTCAATACAGCAACAGCCCCCTTACTTGAACTGTAAGCGGAGAGGCCTGAAAACTTTATACTTCCCTGCACTCCACCCATGCTGCTGATATTAACCACATGCGATCGTGCCTTTTCTTTTTTCAGAAGCGGGATCAAATCCCGTATAAGCCTGAATACACTGAAAACATTGACACGGTATACCTGCTCTATTTCCGCGTCACTGATTTCCTGAATAGATTTATTAAGGATCATGCCGGCATTATTCACCAGTATATCAACACTTTTAAATCTGTTTTTTATCTCAGAAACTAATTTCTCTTGTGCACCATGTTCGGCAAGATCGCTCACCATAATGAATACATTACCTCCCTGAAATAGCTCACATTCATTTTTAAGTTTTTCCAGCTGTTGCCTGTTTCGGGCGATAGCAATAATTTTGTGGGCAGGGTCAGCCGCCAAAATTTTTACGGTTTCGTATCCTATTCCCCTGCTGGCCCCTGTTACAATAATGTTCATATAAAAACGTTTTATTACTGGCGAATATACAGCCGTATTTTCTTACTTTTACAGTGCAATGAAAAAAATACTCTTTCCTTTACTGATACTCCTGTTCATCTACTCATCGGGAGTCAGGGCACAGTATACCGGAAAAGATTTACCTCCGCCTGTTCCGCCAGCCCTTAAATTAGATAATATGTTCTGGGGCGGAGATATTGGTGCTTATTTCGGTCCTCTTACCCAGGTTAATATTGCCCCCACTATTGGATACAAATTATCATCCCGGCTGGAAATAGGCCTTCGCGGCACTTATTTATATTTTAACGATGAAGTTGACAACATCAGTACCAGCATGTATGGTGGAAGTGTTTTCGGAAGAATAAATATAACAGAAATGATTTTCGTTCAGGCAGAATTCGAAGTGCTGAACATTGCTTCTGTTGATTTTCCGGATGCCAGAACCACAATTGACAGCAGATTTATTGGCGCAGGAATCAGACGACCAATCGGACAAAAATCATATACCGTTCTAACCGTATTATGGGATTTAGATGAGAGTATTTATTCTCCTTACTCGAACCCTGTCATACGATTTGGGTTTAACTTCGGATTCTAGAACGTGTTTAAAATTTATCTCGTAATTTGTTTATTTATATTTTTGACTGCTACATCGTTAAATTTTTCGCCATAGCTAAGCTCGCTATGTCTGCAACATTTGCCTCGTTTCGTTCAAAAAAATATACTATAATCAATTTTGCGATTTTACGATATAAATTTAAACATGCTCTTAATGAGACTTTCCAAAAAGTTCAGTTGTATCCTTTTTGTGCTTTCTCTGAATTTTGCCTACAGTCAAAACAATGAACTAAACTCAGCTCCGGGTCCTTTTGATATTTATGGCCCTCCCAACTCCCACGTTTATAAAAACCTGAAGGAAGCCCTTAAAGACAATGAAATGGTGTATAAGCTGGATTTAACCAATCAGGTGATTGATCCTAAACTTTATTTGAAACTGGAACGGTTGAGCAAACTACAGGCCTTAAAATTAGGATATAACAACCTGGACGTCCTGCCGGATAACATCGGTAATTTTACTAGCCTCTTATTCTTCTCCAGCAAAGGAAACGCATTCAAAACATTACCCAAAAGTATTGGAAAGTGGGGAAGCCTGATTGCACTTGAACTGTACGATACCCGGCTTGATTCCTTGCCGTTAGAAATCGGCCAACTCAATCATTTAAAAACCTTTCACATACAAAGCAACAAAGCGGACACCCTTACATTGCCCCGATCCTTTGGATATTTAGACGCTCTTACCGAACTTCTGGTTTACAATACAGTACTGAATACCTTTCCAAAAGAATTCGGCGAACTCCAGAAATTAAAATCGCTGACACTGGTAGATTGCAAACTAAAAGCCTTGCCAAAAAGTATCGGTAAATTAAATAATCTGGAAGAATTAATCCTGGATAACAATGGGCTCGATTATTTACCCAACGAAATCTATCATCTGAAAAATCTGAACTATTTGTCCATCCGCAATAATAAATTTTCAAAACTATCTGACCACATCTGCTACTTGAGAAATTTAAGCAAACTGGATATCAGGGGAAACAGCATTAGTGAATCCGATATGCAAATTATCAAAGCCCTTCTGCCAGGCTGCGATGTTATCTGGAAATAACAACTCCATCTTTCTTTAGTGTCTGTATTTTTTATCCTTCCAAACTTCATCAGTATTTCAAAACCCCACCCCACAAGCCCATCTGCATCAAAATCCATTGCTGACGGGAAACAACGTATTCACTGGGACGCAAGACCGAAAACCTTATCGGATTTGGAAGGACGGCAGCTATCAAAGCCGCTTCACTGTTCAAAAGCCTGCTGGAATCCTTGTGAAAATAACAATGCGCAGCAGCGTTTGCACCATAAATACCATCGCCCATTTCAATGACATTCAGATACACCTCCATGATCCGCTCTTTACTCCAGCAAACTTCGATCAAAAAAGTGAAGTAGACTTCCAGACCTTTCCGGATCCAGCTTCTGGAAGGTCCTAAGAAAACATTTTTAGCTGTTTGTTGGCTGATTGTGCTGGCGCCCCGTTTACGTTTATTTTTTTTATTAAAATCCAGCGCTTTCCCAATCGCATCAAAATCAAAACCATGGTGCTCCAAAAAATTCTGATCTTCCGAACAAACCACTGCCAACTGCAGATTATTATTGATCTTATCCAGGGAAACCCATTCTTTAGAAAGTTTTATCGACCTGCCCTCCAATTTCTGTTCTATGCAACGAACAATCATCAAAGGTGTAAAAGGAACAGGAACCCATCGAAAAATCACAACACTTACAAAACTGAGGACCAAAAATGCCACCAATAATTTCAGAAAAAAACGGAACACCTTTTGGAAAAATAATTTCATGCAACAAACCTATTCAGACAGGATTATCATGTCCTTTTCAAGCGGATCGAGCTCCTTCTGGAGCATTTCAATAAATTCCGGACCGTATTTCAGATAATAAGGAATAAAGTTTTCATATCGCTCCTGCAATTGACCGACAGGAAATAATTTATCTTTTATTTTTTTGATCTGGTTGATCACCGTTTCACTTTTCTGTTTTTCAGCCTTTAGCAATTTAGCTTCAATTACCTGCAGAGCATTAATTGCCTTTTGCTGTTCGGCAAAAACACTGGCTTTAAGAGTCGCATCAATACGTTCCACCTGCCCAGCTATTTTGGCATACAATTCCGTTAGCTGCTCCTGTTCCATTTTAAGGGAGAGTTCAATCCCCGAATTTCTCCGCACATATGACTTGGCGAGCGTATCCGTTTCACTAAAATAATCCAGGGAAGTAAAACCAAATTTATCCCATTGCTGAACTGTCTTAGCATCCAACAGAAGTACAAAATTACGAGGAAGCAATACCGGAAAATTTATCCGATGATGATCAAACATCTTTTTGAATTCCAGCCAATACGCAATTTCACCTGGACCGCCGACATAGGCCAAATTGGGCAATATTTTCTCCTGGTAAAGGGGGCGAAGCACCACATTGGGGCTAAAATATTCCGGATGCATTTTCAGTTCTTCCAACATTCCTGTCGAAAATTGCACTTCGGTGTCTCGATTCACCGGTTCTGAACCTGAAGTAACAATACGCCTGCGGAGTCCATCTTTCAGATAAAAACAATTTATTTCCCTGGGGTTCACCTGTACACTTATACCTGCATTGTTAAACTGTTGAATGGTCGAATTAACTATTTTGTAGTTCGTATGATTCACCAGGTCATCCTTCATTATTTCCGAAAATGATCCTTTCAATTGAATATCATCGGGATCAAGAATCAAGAGGCCATATTTTCCGAATAATTCATGGACAAAAGAGCGGGTAGCATCACCAAGTGTAATGTTGCCCAGATAAGCCTTTTCAAGCAGGGAAAGCAGAGCTTTTGAATGATCGCCTTCTCCCAGGATCGTTTTAAGTTCGGCCAGGATAAACGTCAAGGTTTTGGTTTCAACAGCACCTGCAGGCATTTGTTTACCATTACTAATGGCAGTATTCCTTTCCCAAACCAACTTTTTACCGAAAAGCTGAACATGGTTTATTTCTTCAAAATCATGATCTTCTGTGGCCATCCAATAGACAGGAACAAAATTAAAATCAGGATAATTCTTTTTAAGTGCTGCCGCAAGATTAATTGTTGTAATTATTTTATAAATAAAATACAGGGGGCCCGTAAACAAGCATAACTGATGGCCTGTACAAACTGTAAAAGTACTTGGCTCCATCAAGAGCTCCAGATTCGAAACTTCAGGTCTTCCAGGCGAAAAGGCAGACTCCTGATTTGCCCGCCTGTATTGTTTTTTTAAAACATCCACCAGGAGCCGGCGATCAATTGTTTCTTTGCCTTTGTCGGCTATAGCCTGTCGAAAGGAGGAAATGGAAACTGAATAATTATAAAACTCCCTGAGTTTTTCAGGATGCTCGATATAATCAACGAAAAGAGAAGAGAAAGCACTACTTTGTCCAATGCCGATTCCCGACTTATTCATCCTCACTTAAGCAGACTGGTGATGATGCTATCAACTGAAATCCCTTCCGCCTCCGCCTTATAATTGCGAACCATACGATGACGGAGAATGGCAGGAGCCACCGACCGTACATCTTCGATGTCAGGAGCATATTTTCCATTCAGAATAGCATTACATTTTGCTCCAATCGCTAAAAACTGGGAAGCCCTTGGACCAGCACCCCAGGAAATATAATTTTTGACCACATCAGAAGCTTCCTCACTTTCCGGACGGGTTTTCCGGGCAAGTTTTACTGCATATTCCAATACATTGTCCGTAACCGGAATCCGTCTGACAAGATCCTGAAAATACACGATCTCTTCGATGCTCAGCATTTTACTTAAAGACACCTTACGATCGGAAGTTGTATTTTTCACAATACTTATTTCCTCGTGGTACTTTGGATAATCCAGGAACACATTGAACATAAAACGGTCCAATTGAGCTTCCGGCAAAGGATAGGTTCCTTCCTGCTCAATTGGATTTTGAGTTGCCAATACAAAAAACGGAATCCCCAACTCATACCGTTTACCTGCTGCGGTGACGGCTCTTTCCTGCATAGCTTCCAGCAAAGCTGCCTGTGTTTTAGGTGGAGTACGGTTTATTTCATCCGCTAAAATGATATTGGCAAATAAAGGCCCTTTAATAAATTTGAATTGTCGGCTTTCATCCAGAATTTCTGT
>JABDFG010000010.1 GCA_013286655.1 Bacteroidota bacterium | reverse complement strand
TGAAAGTCCTGTTCTTTTTGGGGCTCGGCATTCTCCTGATCTGGTTAGTCATTAAAGACCTTTCTGAAAAAGATAAAAAAGATATTCTGAATGCCTTTGTGAAGGCTAACTATTTCTGGGTAATTGTTTCGATTGTGTTGAGTTTATTAAGCCATCTTAGCCGAGCTATCCGGTGGAAGTTGTTGCTCGAAACAATGGAATATCGTCCTCGTCTTTCCAATACGTTCTTTGCTGTTATGGTCGGATACATGGCGAACTATGCTTTACCACGGCTTGGAGAAGTGTCGCGATGCGGCATATTGAGAACCTATGAAAAAATTCCATTCGAACGTTCATTCGGAACAGTCATAGCTGAACGTGCGATCGATCTGCTCTGTATGCTTCTTTTATTAACGTTGACAATTATCATTCAGTTTGATAAAATATACCTGCTGGTTGATTCAAAGATACGGGCTCCGCTCTCTCTGAAATTTCAGGGAAATCATACACTCCTATATGTTTTAGGGACTGGTGTTTTTATGGGTCTGATTTTACTTTACCTATTCCGGAAAAAAGTCGCGGTGATTTTTACCGGGAAAATAGGTAAAGTTGTCCTGGGTTTTTTGGAAGGACTCAAATCCGTGAAAGATATTAAAAGGCCCTGGTTGTTCATAACCCATTCGGTATTTATCTGGTTCATGTATTTCCTTGCGATGTACGTATGTTTTTTCAGTTTTAAAGAAACGGGCGAATTAGGTTTGAATGCCGCATTATCGGTGCTGGTCATGGGAACATTCGGCATTATCTTCACACCTGGTGGTATTGGGGCTTATCAGGCAATTGTTACGGAGACATTAACTTCCGCGTATGGAGTTGTCTTCTCCGTAGCCTATGCTTTCTCCTGGATTGTCTGGACTTCACAGTTCATTACCATTATCCTGACGGGTTTAATTTCGCTGGTGTTATTGCCGCTCGTCAATAAAATTCAAAAAAAAGCAAGCCTATGATTTCTAAATTGGATGTGATCAAAAAGCGGATTGTAAACCCAGAGGAACTCGCTCTGCTGTTGGTTCAGTTACGGTTAAAAAGCAAAAAAATTGTTTTTACAAACGGGTGTTTCGATCTTTTGCACCTGGGTCATGTTGATTATTTGAGTAAGGCCGCAGATTTCGGAGATGTGCTCATCGTAGGTGTGAATAGCGATGCTTCCGTGAAATTTTTAGGGAAGGGAGCCAATCGTCCGATCCAGGATGAAATTTCGCGCTCTATACTGATTGCTTCTTTGCATTTTGTGGATTTCGTGCTGGTGTTTGAAGAAGCAACTCCTTATGAGCTGATCAAGCGTATCGAGCCAGATGTATTGGTAAAGGGTGCAGATTATAAAGTGGAGGAGGTCGCGGGATACGACCTGATGCAGGCAAGAGGCGCTGAGGTGAAATTAATCGAATTGCTGGAAGGATACTCGACGAGCAGGATCGAAAGTAAAATCAGGACCTAAACCAAGTTTCCGGTAACATACCTTGTTATAGAAGATATTATTTCCGAATAATAAGTTTTTGATTATAACTTTCATTCCCGCTGATCACAGCTACATTGTAGAATCCGTTAGCAAGGAACGATAAGTCCAGATTTTGAGCACCCTCGAGATTAGCTTGGTAAGCCTTCTTGCCGCACTCATCATAAACGGATACCTGATATTTATCCTGGTTTGAAAGGTATATCATACCTGAAGTGGGGTTAGGATAAATCATTCTGCTCAGAGATGATTGTGATAGTGTTCCAATCCCTGTAGTGGTTGTGTAACATACCGTCATCTTTACGGCGTCAATCGATACCGTGACATCGCCAATGCCGCCGATTCCACCGGCGGAAATAATCACATAATATGCTGCACCGAAATTAGAATTATTAATATCCTGATAGGTCCATTTGTTTTTCCACAAACTGTCGCAACCTCCGAAAGTTATCCAGGTATCTGTAGATCCTTTGCGATTGATCGTTATGTCACCAGAGCTGCCTATACTATCAGCAGACTGTATAATTCCATTTTTTATTAATTTAGTATAAGCAGTTACATTTGTATTTGAAGTGGGTAGTGAACAATGACCGATAGCCTGAAATGAAATTCCTGTTATAATGCTGTTTGAAGAAAGAGCAAAACCAAATCCAGTAGCTTTCAAATAAGCTGATCTTGGATTGGCGGGAGTAAGCGTATCAGTAGTATAGACCTTATTACTATCCAGTCCGTTCGTCGGATTAATCCAGTTTACTTCTCCCGAACCAGGTAAAGAGTCGCTTGTTATAACAAGAGGTTTTTTAGTCACCTGTGTTTGAGAATACATTACGAAAGAGGATAAAAAACACGTTGTAATTAGTGTTCTTATGGTAAAAGCAGCGGTAGTAATTTTCATGTTCATGATCGATTATTTTTGTGTAAAGCTAATAAATTTGCCCTAAATTGCAACTATGTCTAAAGCCAAAACAACGTATTTCTGTCAGAACTGTGGAGCTCAGTCACCAAAATGGGTGGGGCGCTGCCCTTCCTGCGGGGAATGGAACACGTTTGTGGAGGAAGTGATCCAGCGAGGAGAGGAAGTGAAAACGCCGGGAATCATCAGTACCAGTACCCAGCGGGCGGTTAAACCTCAATTGGTAAATGAAATCAGTATTGGGAAAGAGCACCGAATACCGCTTGGTGATAAGGAATTGGACAGAGTACTGGGTGGCGGTCTTGTTCCCGGATCACTGGTTCTCTTTGGAGGCGAACCGGGCATCGGTAAATCCACCTTGATGTTGCAACTGGCGGTTAACCTGAAAAATATAAAAGTATTATACGTATCAGGGGAAGAAAGTGAACAGCAGATACGCATGAGAGCCGAACGGATCGGGATGAACAATGAAACCTGTTACATACTGACAGAAACCTCCACACAAAATATTTTTAAACAAATAGAACAACTGGAACCGCAGTTGCTGATTATCGATTCCATTCAGACCTTACATTCCGCACACATTGAATCTTCTCCTGGCAGTGTTTCCCAGATCAGGGAATGCGCAGGGGAAATCCTGCGTTACGCCAAGGAAAGTGGAACACCCGTTTTCCTGATTGGGCATATTACCAAAGATGGAAGCCTTGCAGGACCAAAGGTGCTGGAACACATGGTAGATACCGTATTGCAGTTTGAAGGAGACCGGAATCATGTATACCGTTTGCTCCGGACAATTAAAAACCGTTTTGGATCAACGAACGAATTAGGGATCTATGAGATGCAGGGAAACGGCTTACGTGAAGTAAGCAATCCTTCGGAAATATTAATCAGCAACCGGGAAGAACAAGTAAGCGGAGTGGCCATTGCGGCAACCATGGAGGGAATGCGGCCAATGCTCATTGAAACCCAGGCACTGGTAAGTTCGGCAGCTTATGGCACGCCTCAACGTTCCTCGACAGGTTTTGATTTGCGCCGGCTCGCGATGTTATTGGCGGTGCTTGAAAAACGTTGTGGATTTCGTCTGGGCGCCAAAGATGTGTTTTTAAACCTGGCGGGTGGTATTAAGGTGGAAGATCCAGCAATTGATCTGGCAGTAGTCTGTGCCGTATTGTCCTCCAACGAGGATATACCTATTGCTTCCAAAGTATGTTTTGCAGCGGAGGTAGGATTATCCGGAGAGATCAGGCCCGTAAGCCGGATCGATCAGCGTATTTCAGAAGCCGAAAAACTGGGCTTCGAACAAATATTTATTTCGAAATACAATAAAAAAGGACTCGATCCTAAAAAATACAACATCCAAATAACGATGGTGGGCAAGATAGAAGAGGTATTTGGGTTGCTTTTTGGCTGATTTGTCGATTTATCACTTGTGCAGGCTCTTTTTTCATAGTTTTGTCCTCTCATTTCTTTCTACGTGTCGCAAGGAAAAGACAGTACGCATAGTAAAGTAACAACGGCCGGACTTCTCGTAACTCTTGGAATTATCTATGGAGATATCGGCACTTCCCCGCTTTATGTCTTGAAAGCGATTGTCGGCGACCTGCCCATCAACACGGAAGTGATCATGGGAGGAATTTCCTGCATTTTCTGGACACTTACCCTTCAGACCACCTTAAAATATGTAGTACTTACGCTGAAAGCTGATAATAAGGGTGAAGGCGGCATTTTCTCGCTGTATACCCTTGTCCGCAAAACAAAAGTAACCTGGTTATTATTTCCCGCGGTCATTGGTGGAAGTGCCTTGTTAGCGGACGGGATCATTACTCCACCGATTTCGGTTGCCTCTGCCATTGAAGGCTTAAGTGTCATTACCCCCTCGATTCATACTGTTCCCATTGTCATTGCGATACTCACCGCATTATTTATTATTCAGCAATTTGGAACAAAATTCGTGGGCCGTTTTTTTGGCCCCGTCATGCTGATGTGGTTTTCCATGCTGGCGATACTCGGATTGTCGCAATTGATGAAGGATGTGGAGGTACTCAAAGCGATCAATCCTTATTATGGGTATAACTTATTGGTCAATCATCCGGGCGGCTTTTGGTTGTTAGGAGCTGTATTCCTGTGTACCACGGGTGCAGAGGCTTTGTATTCTGATCTGGGACATTGCGGAAGAGAAAACATTCAGACGAGCTGGATCTTTGTTAAGATCTGTTTATTACTGAATTATTTTGGTCAAGGTGCATGGCTCATCCATCATGCAGGTGAAAAACTTTCCACATTTGCAGGTGGAAATCCGTTTTATTCGATCATGCCGGAATGGTTCCTCTACATTGGAATAGGGGTAGCAACTGCTGCGGCAGTAGTTGCCAGCCAGGCTTTGATCAGCGGTTCCTTTACCCTTATCAACGAGGCGATGCGTCTTAATTTCTGGCCCAAGGTTAGAATTAATTACCCCACGAACCTGCGGGGACAATTGTACATTCCCTCGGTGAATTGGTTACTGTGGCTGGGCTGCATTACGATCGTCTGGCGCTTTCGCGAATCCTCCAATATGGAAGCGGCCTATGGCCTTGCGATCGTACTGACGATGCTGATGACGACAACGCTGTTGGTTTATTATTTAAGACTTAAGCGTTACCCGGCCCCTTTCATTGTGTTATTGTTTATCGTGTATGTATTTATTGAGGGTTCTTTTTTGGTGGCTAACCTCAGTAAGTTTAAACACGGAGGCTGGGTAACCCTGATGATCGCCTCAATGCTTATTTTAATTATGCTGATCTGGTATCAGGCGCGTAAAATACGTAACCGTTATCTGGAATTTGTCAAACTGGCCGACTATGCAGATACGATTGCGGAATTGAGCAAGGACATGACGATCCCCAAGTATGCGACACACCTGGTATACCTTACGAGCGCCGATATGCAAGATGAGATCGAGGCGAAGATCATTTATTCTATTCTGCAAAAACAACCCAAACGGGCCGATATCTATTGGTTTGTACACGTCGATGTGGTAGACGAACCCTATCGTCAGGAATATAAGGTAAATGAAATTATTCACGATGATGTTATCCGCATTGATTTTCGTTTGGGTTTTCGCGTGGCTCCGCGCATTAACCTGATGTTCCGTAAAGTAGTGCAGGACATGGTCAGGAATAAAGAAGTAGACATTACCAGCCGTTATGAATCACTCAATAAACAAAACGTAATCGGCGATTTCCGGTTTATCGTCATTGAAAAAATACTGTCCTACGAAAACGAATTACCGTTCTACGAAAAAATAGTACTGGACATCTATGCCATGATGAAACACCTGAGTCTATCGGAAGAAAAAGCCTTTGGTCTGGATACCAGTTCCGTTTCAATAGAAACAATCCCAATGGTTATTGCACCGGTAAGGGATATCAGTTTGAAGAGGGTGGAGTGACATTATTTCAGATGCGGGTCTGCCAGCGCTTTCTTCGCAATCACATTGTCCGGATCTATTTCCTTCAATTTCGTATACGTCTCTTTTGCTTTCGTGTAATTTTTATTCAACATATTGGTATACCCAATACACACACAGGCATCTATGAGATCTTTTTTATTCTTTTCAACGTCCGTCCCAACTGTCTCAATAAATTTCTCATAGAAAGGAGCCGCGAGACCCTTTTTTGAATCCTTGTCAAATTCTATATTGCAACGCGCTCTCCAGAGGTAGCCATAAGGCAGGGAAGGTTGCAGGAGAATGAGTTGCGCAAAAGAAGTATCAGCTTTTACATAATCTTTGGAGAAGTAATAGGCGCGTCCCAGGTTGTAATAATCATTCGCTCCACCCTGGCCCTTTGCAAGTGCTATTTTTTTCTCCAGGTTGCCGATGGCACAGGAATAGTTTTTCGCCTTCATACAACCGGTTGCAATATCCCCATACAAATCGGTTTTGCTGGTATCCATTTGTATAGCTTTCAACAGGTTGATGGTTCCAAGAGAATCCTTACCGGCTTTCATCTGATTCTTGCCAAGGTATTCGTAATCTGATTCAATCAGCTTTTTTCCTGTTTTTTCAGCTTTGCTGAAGAATTTTTCCATGTTGGAAAGGCCTTCCGGGTATTTTCCCATTTCGTAATAAGCATAACCTAAGAGACGAAAAAGATTTACATCAGATGTGTCCTTCTTTTGAATATCCTGGATCTCGGCAATCGAAGTCTTGTAATCTTTACTTACAAATTTAAATTCGGCATAACGGATCCGGGCGCTGGTGTTGTCGTTTAGTTTCAGGTATTTTTGATAGTCGGCAGCTGCGCGTTCACTTTGGCCCGCGCGAAACCTCAGTTCAGCACGTTCCCGGAAGGCCGGTGCGAAAGTAGAGTCAATCAGGATCGCTTTGTTATAATAGTCCAGTGCAAGGTTGTAATTTTTAGCCCGGCTGTATAATTTGCCTTCTCTCAAAATGGCCTTGGTAAATTTTTTGTCAATGTCCAGTGCCTTTTCATATTCAAGTATCGCTGTGTTCCCGTCATTCTGTTCCAGGTAGGCATCTCCCAGCAAAGTATAAATATCCGGGTTTTTAGGTTCCAGTCCGATCGCCTGGTTGAGCAGGGTAATGGCTTCTTTGACATTCTTCAGATCGGAATTAATATACACATCCGCAATGCCCATGAGTACTTCTGCACTTTTAGATTTGGAAATTGTTTTTGCCTTAAAAAAGTTGTCATTGGCGCCGGCACTATTTCCCTGAGTATATAAAATTTTCCCCAAACCAACGTAGTTGATAGGATCACCCGGATTTACATCAATTCCTTTTTGATACATATCTTTAGCCTTGTCGGGCATATCATTCCGGAAGTAATTTTCTCCATAGTGGTAATAATCCATTCCGTTGGCAGGTTCGGCAGCGATGAGCTTTTCGTAAACCCTGGCCGCACTTTCAAATTGTTCATTGTCCGTCATACGGATGGCATCCGCAAGTGTCTGAGCCCTGGATAACGAGAAAGCAAAAATACAGATGCTAAAAAAAATGTTTTTGGTGGTCATAATGCTAGGATTCAAAAATGCTTAGGTCAAAATTAAAAAGTAATTAAAAAGTAAATCAAAAGTACTTAAGTCAAAAGTCAAAACAAAATCTCTTAATGAATCTCCACCATTCGCGTTGGAGCAATGGCTGGAATTAAGCCCATCTTTAAAATGATCCGCTGACCTCTGTCTCCCGCGACAAACGCCACAAAGCCCATGCCAAGACCGGCCCGGGTCTGGCGGCTGATCATATAGACATCCCTGCAAAAAGGATAATCTTTTGTTTTTATATAGGCCTGGTAAGGTTTGTAGTATTTCCCGGCGGCACCTGCTTTGCTGAGTCCGATAACTTTTATTTTTTTCAAAAATCCCCGACTGGTATTGTCGTCCCGGTCACTGATCCAGTTTACGCTGATTACCCCGATCGCATTTTTGTTTTTGCTCACGTAATCAATTACCTGAGGATTGGATTGAACTGCAAAAGCGTTTTCAGGTAATTTGGATTCCTTATTGAATTGAGTAATGTAGCGGGAGTTGGAAGAATTGGGATTATCAAATAGAATGCGTATTCCACCCAGACTTGATTGAGGATTGATTTGTTTCCAGGAAGTGTCCTTGCCAGCCAGGATGCGCGTCATTTGTTCAAATGCAATATTCGTGTCCGGATTCTCCTTATTCACTACAAAGGCAATCGCGTCTTCTGCGATTTTGGTTTCAGTGGGAAACAAATTCTTTGCTTCAAATTGTTTTTTCTCTTCGGTGGTCAGGGTACGATTGATAACGGCTACTTTTGCAGAATCAGTGAGTAGGGCTTGCAGGGCTTCCTTTTCTGCCAGAAATTTAGCGCGTACCTGCGCATTCACGTAGAGGGATTGGAAAGTGTAAATTTCCGTATCGAACAACATGCTGTAAGATTCATCAACAACAACGTTGACCTCACCGGAGGTAGGTGTGTCGCTGGGCTCCTGCATGCCATTGGGGGCGGTGCAGGAGAGAAGAATGAAGGGAATAGCGAATAGCGAACAGCGAACAGGGGAAAGTTTATTTGTTGTTTTCACTGAGTTCATCCTTCCCTTCTTAAGCTATTGCCTGTTTTTCCGTAATCGTTGAATTGTCATGATCGTACGAAATCCCGCATAAATAATAAATACGATACCTAAAGGGATTCTGTATTCGCTGATAATATTCAGCAGCAGATTGGAAAAGATAAGGATCAGTCCGATAGCTGCATAAACAGCAATCATAAAAAAACTAAAATATAGTACTACTCGTTGCAGGAAGTGCGCTAGTTAACAGAAAATTTGATCGGAAGGGTCATGTGTACAGACACATCTCTTCCATTTTGCCTTCCTGCTTTCCAGGGTGGCATGGATTTAATAACCCGGATAGCTTCCTTGGTAAGTCCGGGGCCTCCACTCACGCCCTTTTTCTCATTTATATCCGTTATGGTACCATCCTTACCTACTGTAAAATCGATCCAGACTTTTCCTGAAATGGCGTTTTCTCTTTCAAACTGAGGGTATTGTATGTTTTTCTGAAGGAACTTGTACAATGCTTCATCTCCTCCCGGAAAAGTCGGCATCTGCTCAACTACCGTAAATACTTCTTCCTTTGTTTCAACAGGACCCTTGCCTTTTCCATCATCCGGAATAACGATCTCATCGCCCGTACCTTCATGTGTTTCGGTACTGATTTGAGGTGTTTCTTCCGTTTGAACGGGGGGCGGTTCATCTTCTACCGGTTTATCCACGACCACAGGAGGCACAAATTTTACTGTTTCCATCACAGGTGGAGGCGGAGGAGGGGGGTGGAGGTGGTTCTGTCGGATCCACAGGAGGCGGAGTCAGATCAATTTGTGTATTGTCGATAACTACAGCTACCTCTTCCTTGTTGTGTTTAAATAACTCGATAATTTTTGGAGTGATTGAGATAAGAATAATTGCCGAAGCCGTGGAAATAAGCGCAATCATTACCGTACGGGGATACTCCCTGCGGATGACAAAAGCTCCGTAAGATTTATTCCTGTTCTCGAAAACAATCTCATTCCGTTCTTCCGAAACGACATTGCTCCATTCATTTATAAGTGATCCGGCCATCTTATTTAGTTTCTGTCGGATTAGCATCGTTTGCTGCATTGAGTTGCTCCAGCTCAGCCGGCATCATATCAATCACAGCATATTTACCAATCATTGTAATATTCAACTCGTCAATTAAATCAATCACGTTTTTATAACTGGCCTTATCATCCGATTTGACTAAAACAGTCAGCGCATCCTTTTTTCCCTTTTCAATATTCGCCAAGCGTTTAAAAGTAGTATCCGCGATCTCTTTTTTCTTCATACGATCTTCCAGTTGAAGAACTTTGTCCCGGGTTGGTTTATTGGCATCCAGTAAAACTTTACGCAACTCATCCTTGCCGTACCCTGTTTTAATCAAGGTTGTTTCCGGTTTTCCGTCTTTGTTATTCTTCGGATAAAATTCGCCCGAGTAGTAGTAAATATTATTATCCTTTGAAAGGAGAAAGGTCAGTGCATTGTTTATTTTGGGCAGAACCACATTCGGAGGAGGGTCCGCAGGATAATTAATCTCCATTGTTTTTGGCTTACTGAAAGTGGAGGTCAATACAAAGAAGGTAAGCAACAAAAAGGCAAGGTCAACCATAGGAGTCATGTCTATGCGTGTCGACGCTTTCTTGGCTCGTTTCTTCTGGTGTTTACCGTGACCACCACCATCACCGGTGTTTACTTCTGCCATTTTCTTATCAATTCAGACTTTTACTTTCTTGCTAATTTTCCTGCTCCAGACTTGTGATTAAATTAAACCGGTATATTTTCAATTTCTTGAACACATCGATTACCTGCTTCACGGAAATATATTTGGCTGCCGCATCGGCCTTAATAGCATAACGCAAAGGTTCATTTTTAAAGGGACGCCCAAGATTTTTGGCCTTGGTTTGCTCTTCTTTTTCCCGGGTCAATTCTATAATCTGTCCAAATGCTATCCAATCCCTCAACTGATTATTCAAGCCGGTAGTGTCCATCGGTATTCCCGGGGATTTTACTTTTGCACGGGCAACATCATCCATTAAAATATATTCTTTCAGATTCGCTATCGGTACGCCAAAGCTGGTCATACCTGCGAAACGTTTTTTTTCATTTTCTGTGAAATCGATTTTATATTGTGTTCCCATGCGCTCCAGGATCTTGATCCTTACCTGAGGGTTGCTGATATTAAAAAAAGCCCGACCATCTACATCAATGGAAATCATCATTACATTATCGGGCAGTAGTTTTTCGGAAATAGAAGAAGGAATGTCCACCACTACCGGCTCGTTTACCCGGACAGATGCCGTTAACATAAAAAAGGTAACTAAAAGGAACGCCAGATCCACCATGGGTGTCATGTCCAGTGAAGGACTGCTGCTCGGCATTTTTATTCTAGGCATACGTTAGTTTTTTAGTTTAAAGTTTAAAAGTTTAGCTTTATTTCCAACTTTCCAACTTTAAACTTTCCAACTTTTAAACTTATTACTTATGAGCACTTACTGATTGTACAATACTGAAACCGGCTTCGTCCATACTGTAAGTAAGACTATCAATTTTTGAGCTGAATACATTGTACATGATAATTCCTAAAACCGAAGAAATAATACCAAATGCCGTATTGATCAAAGCTTCAGAGATCCCAGTTGCGAGAGCGGTTGTGTCGGGTGCACCAGCATTTGAAAGTGCAGCAAAGGAACGAATCATGCCAATTACAGTTCCAATAAGTCCAAACAGGGTGGCTATCGTAGCGCAGGTAGAAATAATAACCATGTTTTTTGAAAGCATGGGAAGTTCCAGAGAGGTCGCCTCTTCCAATTCTTTTTGAATGGCAGCTACTTTAGTTTCTTTGTCCATGTTGCCGTCGGATTGAATGTTCTTTAATTTACCGACACCTGCACGGACTACATTGGCCAGAGAACCCTGTTGCTTGTCACATTCCGTAATGGCTTCTTCCAGTTGATTACCTGCAAGCATCGATTTTATTTTACGAACAAAATCAGCTGAGTTTCCTGATCCGCTCGCACGCATAATGGTCATCAAGCGCTCAATGGAGAAGGTGATGATTGTAATCAGGATGCAAAGAAGGATGGGTACAATAAATCCTCCTTTATACATCATGCCGAGTATATTTCCATTCTTGGGATGTCCTTCTGCGTCAAAATTACCTGCGGCACCTAATACAAACTTCCAAACTACAAAGCCTATTACAAGGGCTACCAGGATACTTACTGCGGCAGCTACTGCCGACATACCACTCAGTTTTGACGATTGCTTATCCATAATCTACTGTTTTTGGTTATTTGTTATTTATTATATCCGATTTTATTTTCTGTTCAAGCTCACAATATTAACAAAAACTTAAGAATTCTGCTTGTTAAAAAACGTTATTTTTTGCTAAAATAGTTAAACAGCTTCTTAAAGTATAAGCATAACAACGTTGAACTGTTAGCGAAAGTATGTAAATACCATACTATTATTACAAGGACTTATTGAACGGTTGGTTTTTGAGAATAAACGGTATTAAAATGGGATTAAAATCTGCTCAGTTTTTGTTTCTGAGTTTTTCGTTCCGGTATGCACGGACAACGGGAATAAGGGTTACGATGATAAGCGTTATCACAATGTATTCCAGGTAATTGATCACCCAGGGGAATTTCTGTCCAAGATAATAACCGCCGAGGGTGAGGGAAAGAACCCAGGCAATGGAGCCTATTATGTTATAGATCATAAAACGTTTGAATCCAATCTGGATGACGCCTGCCAGAATAGGCGCAAATGTACGGATGATGGGCAGGAAGCGTCCTAATATCAGGGCCTTTCCACCGTGCCGGGAATAAAAGGAATGGGTCAGTTCCACGTAGCGTTTTTTGAATATCAGGGAATCTTCCCGTTTGAATAAGGCTTTTCCCGTCCTGTAACCAAACCAATAGCCAACGATATTACCTGTAATGGCGGCGAAACACAATCCGCATAACAGCAGTACAATGTGTATGTGAAAGAGCTTGATCCCGCAAAGCAATCCAGCAGTAAATAAAAGAGAGTCACCCGGCAAAAAAAAACCGACAAGCAGACCCGTTTCTGCGAACACCACAAAAAGTAGCAGGTCGGTGCCCCCATAATTTATGATAGATAAAGGATTGGTGAGTTCCTTGAAATAATGCCAGAGTTGGGAAAGAAAGCCGTGCAATTGGAATTTACAATTTAATGTGAATACTATTCTGGTCTTTTTGGGGCTCCTGAAGCGCCCCTTCCCATTTGGAGATAACAGCTGTTGCTACTGCGTTACCGACAACATTCGTAGTGGCCCTTCCCATATCGAATATCCAATCGACAGCGATGAGTAAGGTCAGACCTTCTGAGGGAATATGAAAGGTATCCAGCATGCCAGCTATTACAATTAATGCTGCTCTTGGAACTCCTGCCATGCCTTTGCTGGTGACCATCAGCATTAATAACATGGAAATTTGTGTTCCAAGGGAAAGTGGCATTGCATAAGCTTGCGCAAGCGCCATCGTAGCAAAGGTCATGTACATGATGGACCCGTCTAAGTTAAATGAGTAACCCAGGGGAAGTACGAAACTGATAATACGGTTGCCACAACCGAAACGCTCAAGTGATTCAATTACTTTGGGCATGGCGGCTTCTGAACTACTGGTACTGAAGGCAATCAGCATAGGTTCTTTAATAAACGACAGGAGTCTGAAAAAACGAATACGCATGAAAAAGCAGATGCCGAAAAGTACGACAAAAATAAAGAACAGGAGCCCCCCGTAGAAACAAGCCAGTAGCTGGACATACCCCGTCAGTACACCTACCCCGCGTGTGCCAACGGTTGCTGCCATCGCTCCGAAGACGGCGATCGGCGCAAATTTCATTACATACTGGGTAACTTTCAGCATGATATGGCCTACGGAGTCAAAAAATTGAATAACAACTTCTCCCTTTTTACCGATGGATGCTGTTGCCAGTGCAAAGAAAAGTACAAAAACGATAATGGGTAAAATATGATTTTTAGCCATTTCTTCTACAATACTTTCAGGGAAAATATTGCCGATAAAATCTTTGCTATTAAAGAGTTTTGGTGGAATATTAATTGCAGGCGACGTTCTGTGCAAATCCAGTGCAACACCTGGTTGAAATAGGTTCACAATAAGTAATCCCAGGGATAAAGCGATCAATGCAGCGAAAGTGAAGTATAAAATTGTTTTAAGGCCAATCCGGCCAACCACTTTGAAATCTCCTGCTTTCGCGATGCCAACTAACAACAGAGAAAATACGAGGGGGGTAATGACCATTTTTATCAGGCGGAGAAAGATGTCGCTGAGTAATTCCAATTTAGTCGCAATGTTTTGCGTATTCGTGAGAAAGCATAGATATCCGGTTACTATACCCAATAGCATGCCCATAAAAATCTGCAAAACAAGGCTGGGAGCTTTAAACTTCATTAAGAAAGTAAATTCAAAATGAACTCCGGAAACAAACCAATGGCCAATGTGAGGAGTGTGGTGATGATCAGCAGTAGTTTGTCTTGAAGGCTGAGTTCGATCAGGTTTTCATCCGTTGCAGGTTTGAACCAGGATGCAATAATGGCTTTGAAATAATAATAAACTCCGATAAGAGAAGCGATAACAGCAATGATCACCAGCCAGAGATGGCCACCGGTCAGTGCAGTATTAAAAATAACATATTTGGCGAAAAATCCTCCGGTAGGTGGTATCCCCGCCAGTGAAAGCATGGCGATCGTAATTGAAAGGGCCAGCAAAGGGTTTCGTTTTGCCAGACCGTTAAAACTTTCGATGAGATCATTGTTTTTCAAGGCGTAAACTTTTTTCAATACAGCAAATGCAGTAATACTGGCAACAGCATAGGCAAGTGTGTATAAAAAAATGGCTCCTGCAGAATGATTATTGATCGCAAGAATAGCCAGGAGCAGGTAACCGGCATGTGAAATAGACGAATAGGCTAACATACGCTTGAATGAATCCTGGCGGATAGCAGTAATGTTTCCAAGTAACATGGAAATAATCGCAAGGATGCCGATGAGCTGATTCCAGGAATCTGCGACGGAAACAAAGCAGGTGCTGAATAAGCGGAAAAATCCGGCAAAGGCGGCTATTTTAACAATGGTAGACATAAAGGCTGTAATCATGGTAGGAGCACCCTGGTAGACATCGGGCGTCCAGAAATGAAAAGGAGCGGCAGACACTTTAAAGGCCAAACCCGCAATGATTAAAAGAATACCAGCATAAAAGAAAGCCGGCATTTCGCCGGGATGCTGAAGAATGTATTGGTTGATAGTATTCAACTCAAACGAGCCAGTGGCACCATAGATTAAAGCGATTCCGAACAATAAAAATCCGATTGCAAAAGCTCCCAATAAAAAATATTTGAAAGAAGCCTCGTTGGAAGCAAGGTCTGTTTTTCTGCTACCGGCTAAAATGTAAAGCGGTATGGACAAAATTTCTATTCCAAGAAAAAGCATTACCATGTTCCCGAAAGCAGTCAGAACAATTCCTCCTGCAAGTGAGAATAGGATTAAAGCATAGTGATCCGTAATTGCTGTTTCTGTTTTAAGATAATCCTGTGCCATTAAAAACCACAAAAAGGTGACCAGGCAGAGACTGATACTGAATGCAAGTGCATAGTGATTGAACAGGAGCATGTTATTAAAAACCGGTATAAAAACCGGATTGTTCCATTCAGAAACACCTGCGCCCATAGCTGCAATCAATCCAAGAAGCGTCAGAGGGGCTAACAGCTTTTTGAACTTCAGTATTTCGGCAAGCATGGCGATGACTCCAAGCAAGGATATTATAAAAAGAGTAATCATATTAAAGTTTAAAGTTCAAAGTTTAAAGTTCAGCGTTTAATCACGGCAGAATGAGTTGTGTTTAAGGTTTAATGATTGGCAAACTGCTGTTTATTAAGTGTTGTATCGCGGGCCCGGTAAGGTCCAATAAAGGTTTTGGATAAATGCCTAAGCCGATGATTAAAACAACCAGTGGAATTAATACGGCCTTTTCATTAACCGTTAAATCGCGGAAGGTGGAAGTAAGGCCATTGGGTTCACCGAGCATACTGTTTTGATAACTGCGTAACATGTAAATTGCTCCAAGGATAACGCTTAATCCTGCGATTCCGGCTATCCATGCACTGTACTGGAAAATACCATTCAGCAATAGGAATTCTCCAATAAAACCATTGGTGAGCGGAAGGGCGATGCTACCCAGAAGAACAATCAGAAAGAAGGCTGCAAATTGAGGGGCCACATTCCGGATCCCACCCAGCTTCGCGATCTCCCGGGTATTTGTGCGGGTACTGATGATGTCAACAATGAAAAATAATCCTATAACGTTCACTCCGTGACTGAACATCTGTACCAATGCTCCCTGAAGCCCCTGTGTGTTGAAGGCCAGTATCCCAGCCGCAATCAATCCTACGTGAGCGATCGATGAATAAGCGATTAAGCGTTTGTAATCCTTTTGAACCACCGCGATGCAGGAAGCATAAATAATTCCAATCACGGCAAGCGCTATCGCCATTGGCCCCCACTCGGCAATCCCCAGCGGAACCATGGGCATTAACCAGCGCAGCAATCCATAGGTTCCCATTTTCAGCATGATGCCGGAAAGTAACATGGTTCCTTGTGTCGGAGCCGTGGTATAAGTATCGGGCTGCCAGGTATGAAAGGGAAAGAGTGGCATTTTGATGGCAAAGGCAAGGAACATACACCAGAAAATGAATGATTGAGCTTTCACGTCCAATCCTTGTCCAGCTTTGTAAAGCGCGTTAATGTCAAATGAATGCAAAGGGCCAGGCGTGTGCTGGTACAGGAAAATAAGTCCCAGGAGCATGAATAAACTTCCGGACAAGGTATAAATGAAAAATTTGAAGGTAATACGAGCCCTGTCTTCTCCGCCCCAGAGCAAACAAATGAAGTAAATGGGGATAAGCGCCAACTCCCAGAAAATGTAAAATAAAAAGCCATCCATGGCCAGGAATACTCCTACCAGGGCCATCTGCATAAATAGGACTAAGGAATAAAAGACCCCTGCATTTTTATAGGATTTGGTAAAAGAAGAAAGAACAATGATGGGCAATAATACGTTTGTAAGTACTACCAATAGTAGATTGATACCATCCAGTTGCAACTTGAAATTTATTCCCAAAGAAGCGATCCACGGGATCGTACAGCCAAGTGCCGTTGCGTCCGGCTGAATCCGCACAAGATAATAAGCGTAAAAAGTTAAGAGCAATTCAAGGACGGAAAAAAACAAGGCAGCTTTTTTTGCAGAAACCGCATTGCCCGCCAAAACCAACAGGGACGCAAAAAATGGAAACAGGACAAGTAAAATTGCAATCATAATTTAATTTCTATTACCGTATCATCTGACAAAAAGGATCAGGGCAATACTTAGTACCATTATCAATAAATAAAATTCAATACTTCCGGTCTGTAAAAGGCGAAGTGTACGGCTACCCCAGCTAACCCCTTCGCCAACAGAATTAACGATTACATTCACAAAGCGTAATTCAATAAAACGGTAGAATTTATCCGATACCCAATTAAAAGGTTTCATGAACACGGTTGTGTAAAGTTCATCTACATAATATTTATTGTACAGCACTTTTTGGAAAGGAGGAATAGCTGCGCCCTCTTCGGGAGGGCGTTTCCCCAGTCTTACATAATAATTATTTGCCAGGTAGATCATTGCAATAGCAACACTCAAGGCGAAGAGTATCAACGTAATTTCCGTACCATGGTGGGTATACTCCGGCATCGTTTTCATTTCCGAATCGGCAAACACCGGAGCGAGAAAACCGTTCAGCCAATGTGATACATGGAACACCTCCGGAATACCCACAAATCCCCCGACAAGGGAAAGTATGGCCAGCAGTATCAATGGAATCGTCATGGATTTCGGAGATTCGTGTAAATGATGTTCCTGCTCTTTTGTTCCCCGGAACCCTGAGAAGAAAGTTAAATAAAGCAAACGGAACATATAGAAAGCCGTCATAGCAGATGCAATGCTTGCTAAAAACCAAAGAAATTTGTTGTGTTCAAACGTATGTGCAAGAATTTCATCTTTGGAAAAGAAACCGGCAAAAGGAAAAATTCCAGATATAGCGAGCGTTCCAGCCAGGAAAGTGAGGTAAGTGAGGGGTAGGTATTTTTTAAGTCCGCCCATTTTGCGGATATCCTGTTCTCCGCCCATGGCATGTATAACACTCCCTGCACCAAGAAAAAGCAGGGCTTTGAAGAAGGCATGCGTCATCACGTGGAAGACACCTGTTGTATAGGCCCCTACACCTAAGGCTAGGAACATTAAACCCAGTTGACTCACGGTAGAATATGCCAACACTTTTTTAATGTCGTTTTGGAACAACCCGATGGAAGCGGCAAAAAGAGAAGTGAGTACGCCAACGATTGCAACCACCTGCATGGAAAAAGGAGAAAGGGTATATAAGATGTTGGAACGGGCGATCATGTATACACCGGCGGTTACCATGGTTGCAGCATGAATCAAGGCGGATACGGGTGTTGGCCCTGCCATGGCATCCGGGAGCCAGGTATATAAGGGCAGCTGTGCACTTTTGCCCATCGCCCCGATAAATAGCAATAACGTAATCGCAGTAATAACAGGTTGTTCCGAACTGAAAAATTTGGCCTGTCCAAATACTTCGATATAGTTAATACTGCCGAAGGTCAGGTAGATCAAAAGAATGCCCAACAAAAAGCCAAGATCCCCGATGCGGTTCATGATGAACGCTTTCTTTGCAGCATTATTGAAAGCTGTGTTTTTGAACCAAAAGCCGATGAGCAGATAGGAGCAGAGCCCCACGCCTTCCCAACCAACAAACAGGATCAGGTAATTGGAACCCAATACCAGAAGCAACATGAAAAACACAAACAGATTGAGGTAAGCGAAGAAGCGGTGGAATCCTTCGTCTTCCTTCATGTAACCAACAGAATACACATGAATTAAGAAACCAACCCCAGTGATGATCAGCAGGAATAACGCAGAGAGCGGATCTGCCAAAAAGGAAAATGACACATGAAGTTTACCGGAGGAAATCCAGTCGAATAAATTGACCGTGATAGCATGGCTTGCGGAATTTTGGACCTGAACGAAAACCGCTACCGATACAAGAAAAGATGCCAATATGCTTCCACTGGCAAGAATGCTGATACTGTTTTTTGAAATTTTCTTGCCGAATAATCCAACGATCAGGAATCCGATCAGTGGAAATAAAGGAATAAGTGGTATTAATTGATTCATATCTGTTCGTTAGCGCTTTTTTGGTCTTAATGTTTCAATTTATTCAAGGTTTCAATATCGACAGATCCTGTATTCCTGTGGATCATGGTAAGAATAGCAAGACCGACAGCAACTTCAGCAGCAGCAACAGCCATTATAAAAAATACAAATACCTGTCCCTGCGTATCTCCTAAATATGCGGAAAAGGCAACGAACAATAAGTTAACCGCATTGAGCATCAGTTCGACACACATGAAAATAATGATCGCATTCCGGCGTAGCAACACACCGAAGACGCCAATGGAGAAAAGAACGGTACTTAATAATAAGTACATGTTCATGGGTATGTTATGGATGGTCTGCATAACTAACTATTATCATTATTTTTTTTGCCCAATAATACAACACCAGTCATCGCTGCGAGAAAAAGCAGGGACGAAATTTCAAACGGCAACAAAAATTTGCTGAACAAGACCTTCCCCAATGCCCCAACCAAACCCGCTCCCGGATCTGAATGGCCTGGGCTCATGTCAACATCATAAAAGTGCAGCGCTCCTATCAGTGTGATCAGGAAGATGCCCCCTGCGACAGTCGCAACAATTTGTGACAACTTGGTTTTGCTGGGTTCAGACTCTTTACTGAAGTTCATCATCATAATAACATACAGGAACAATACCATGATGGCTCCTGCATAAACAATGATATGGACGGCTGCCAGGAACTGAGCATTCAGTAATACGTAATGTCCGGCGATGGCAAAAAAAGTAATGATTAAAAACAGAACACTGTTGACAGGATTTTTAGAAACGACTACCATCAAAGCACTGATGATGGCAAGAAAGGAAAGAAAGTAGAAAAGGTAAAGGGTCATATACTTTTAGTAGGCGCTGTTAATATTTTTCGTTTTTAATAGTTGTATGATAATTTTTAATATTGTTTGGTGATTTTTAATGTTTGTTTGGCAATTGTTTTTCTGTATATACTTTATTGTGTGCAAACTCTTTGTGTTTTTTAAATTCCAATACTGCCTGGGTTTGGCGGGCACTTATATCAATCGGTTTGTCGATCGGTTCCACCAGTTTGTTTTTGCCGTAAATATTTTCTCCGCGTTTAAAAGTAGAAGGGGTAATCCGGTCAGTCAGAAATATCGCTTCCTTGGGACAGGCATCTTCGCATAAACCACAGAAGATGCAGCGCAACATATTGATTTCGTATACGCTGGCGTATTTTTCTTCCCGGTATAATTTCTCTTCCCCCTTTTTGCGTTCAGCGGCAACCATCGTGATCGCTTCCGCAGGGCAGGCCACGGCACATAAGCCGCAGGCGGTACAACGTTCAGCCCCAATCTCGTCACGTTTCAAAACATGAGTGCCACGGTATACCTTGCTGAATTCCCGTTTTTCTTCCGGGTATTTAATGGTGACTTTCTTTTTAAAGAAATGGCTCACCGTAATTTTCAGGCCATGCAGGATAGCAGGTAAGTAAAGGCGCTCGGCCAGCGTCATTTCTTTTTTTGCTACTGCTTGTGATCTGTTTGTTAACATGGGTTGAATATTACTGAATTAGCGATTAGCGAATAGCCAATAGCGAATAGGGGTAGGTTAGCTATGTATATCTTAATATGTTTTTTTAATCCTTTCATTTATTTTCTCGTTTCCCTATTGGCTACTCGCTATTAACTATTCGCTATTTAATGTATTCTTCCCGTCAGGTACATCAGTATACCCGTTATGGCAACATTCAATAATGACAAAGGAATTAATATTTTCCAACCTAAATGCATTAACTGATCATAGCGGAAGCGGGGTAATGTCCAGCGTATCCACATGAAGAAAAAGATGAAGAAAAATATTTTAGCGAAGAGAAATACGGAACCTAAAATAGCCAGGGCATTTGCGTCATGGACAAAACGGCCAAGGAAGGGTACATGGTAACCTCCGAAATATAGAGTAGCTATCACAGCCGAAGAAATAAACATATTAATGTATTCGGCAAAGAGGTAAAATCCAAGTTTCATACTGCTGTATTCCGTATGGTAACCTCCGATTAATTCGCTTTCGCATTCGGGAAGGTCAAAGGGGGCCCGGTTGGTTTCAGCAAAAGCACAAATGATGAAAATCAGAAAGCCTAAAGGCTGATAAATAATGTTCCAGTGCCAGCCTGTTTGCATTTCGGATATTTCACGAACACTCAGTGTTCCGGTATGCATCACCAGCGCGATGATCGCGAAGCCCATCGCCAACTCGTAGCTGATCATTTGTGAAGAAGCACGAAGCGCTCCCAGCAGGGAATATTTATTATTTGAAGCCCAGCCCCCGATCATAATGCCATAAACACCAATAGAAACAACACCCAGCAAGTATAATATGCCAATATTTATATCGGTCACCTGCATGGGATATTCATGCCCTCTAATGGTGAGTACGCCGCCCCAGGGTATCACTACGCCCGTCATACAGGCAGTTAGCATCGCGATACAGGGACCCAGAATGAACAGCCATTTGTTGGATACGTCCGGAATGATTTCTTCTTTCATGAACATTTTGACTCCGTCTGCCAGGGGTTGTAATATCCCGAAAGGACCGGCACGGTTGGGTCCTATGCGATCCTGAAGAAACGCAGCTACCTTCCGTTCCGCATACGTGGAATACATGGCAATGAGCAATGACACCAGGAATACAATGATGACAAGAATGAGCTTATAGGTGATAAAAGATACCATGTACTAAATACTATTATTCGGGTTTAATGCACCCTGTCCTAAGTTTACTTTTTTGTTGACCAATTGTTTTTGTTGTTTGTCCACATCCTGCTTTAAATCTTTCAGCGACTCATAGTGATTCATGGAGATGACCGAATGACGATCAATATGAGTAGGCTTTTCGATTACCCAGTCGCTCGTTTTCTTTTTGTCAAAACGACATTCGTTGCAGATCCAGTCAATGGCTTCGCCATACTTGTCTTTGCGCGCTGTAACGCGCAGGACCTCTTCTCCTTTCAGCCAGATCCGTGCTTTTCCTGCACATTTGCTGCAATTGCGGTGCGCATCTTCCGGATTAACAAACCAGACGCGGCTTTTGAACCGAAATGTTTTATCGGTTAAAGCTCCCACGGGACAAACATCAATCATGTTGCCGGAAAATTCATTGTCGATTGCATGTTTTATGTACGTAGAAATTTCGGAATGATCCCCCCGGTTCAACATTCCCTGAAAGCGTTCGGGTGTCAGTTGTTCCGCTAGTTTTACACAACGAAAGCAGTGGATGCAGCGTTTCATGTGCAGTTTTATCTTGTCGCCGATCTCAATGGGTTCAAACTCCCGGCGATCAAATTCGTAGCGGGTTTTGGATTTTCCGTTTTCGTATCCTAAATCCTGTAAATGGCATTCTCCCGCCTGATCGCATATCGGACAATCCAAAGGATGGTTGAGTAATAAAAACTCAACCACACCTGCACGGGCTTCCAGTAAATCGGGAGAGGTGATGTTTTGCACTTCCATACCATCCATCACGGTTGTACGGCAGGAAGCAACCGGTTTGGGCATGGGGCGAGGGTCCTTTTCGGAACCCTTACTTACTTTGACGATACAGGTACGGCAATACCCTCCGGTTGTTTTCAGTTTGGAATAGTAACACATCGCAGGAGGAACAATTGGTCCGCCTATCATGCGTGCTGCTTCCAAAATGGTTGTTCCAGTTGGTACTTCTATCGTATGTCCGTCAATGGTGACTTTTGCCATTCCTTATGCTTCTTGTAAATTATTCAAACGGTAATAATGTTTTACGTCTTTAATGTTTTGTGGATTTTTTACATACTCTTCAAATTCCGGCCGGAAATGCCTGATCGCTGCAGCTACGGGCCATGCTGCGGCTTCCCCTAATGGACAGATTGTTTTTCCTTCGATCTTACCTTGTATGTCCCACAATAAATCGATGTCCGCGATTGTTCCGCGTCCATCCAGAATTTTACGCAATATTTTCTCCATCCATCCGGTTCCTTCTCTGCAGGGGCTGCACTGTCCGCAGCTTTCATGGTGATAAAAGCGAGTGAAGTTGAAAAGATTTTTCACCACACTGGTGCTTTCATCCATCACAATAAAACCTCCCGAACCGAGCATGGTTCCGGTGGCAAAGCCTCCATCTCCCAGTGATTCGTAGGACATTAAACGGGGTTCCCCCTTGGCTGTTTTTAATATAAGTTCTGCCGGAAGAATGGGGACAGACGAACCACCTGCTACAACCGCCTTGAGTTTTCTGCCGTCTTTTATTCCTCCGCAATAATTTTCGGAATAGATAAATTCTTCAACGGGTACGCCCAATTCAATTTCGTACACTCCCGGCTTATTAATATGACCGCAGGCTGAAATCAGTTTTGTTCCTGTGCTTTTGCCAATCCCTATTTTAGCGTACTCTTCTCCTGAAATATTAATCACCGGGACGACTGCTGCGATTGTTTCCACATTGTTTACCACCGTCGGCCGGTCCCAGACTCCAGATACAGCCGGGAAAGGGGGCTTGATCCGGGGATTGCCCCTTTTGCCTTCCAATGATTCAATCAGGGCAGTTTCTTCGCCACAGATATAGGCCCCTGCACCACAATGTACATGAAGATCGAGGTCGAAGCCGCTGTTTAAAATATTTTTACCAAGTAAGCCTGCCGCATAGGCTTCATCAATGGCGTTTTGCAGAATGTGGAACTGGGCCATCATTTCTCCGCGTATATAGATATAGGAAAGGTTGGCTCCTAAAGCAAAACTCGAAATGATCATCCCCTCAATCAGCAGGTGAGGTTTGCGTTGCATCAGGTAGCGGTCTTTGAAGGTTCCAGGTTCACTCTCATCGGCATTACAAACCAGGTGACGTGGGACTCCGGGAGGTTTTGCGATAAAACTCCATTTCATTCCTGTAGGGAAGCCGGCGCCCCCTCTGCCCCGGAGACCGGATTTTTGGACTTCTGCAACGATGTCCTCTGGTTTCATCCGAAGCGCTTTTTCGAGCGCCTGGTAACCGCCATAGGTACGGTAACCTTCCAGCGTATGAATGCCTGTCTGATTAATATTGTCGATTAATAACTGCCTGCCCAAATCGTTTTATTTTTTTATGTGTTTTTTATCCCAATGCGAGATATGTTCTTTTGTATTGGTCTTGTATTCGTTTAAGATCGAATCCACTTTTTCAAGACTCAGGTTTTCGTGATACGTTTCGCCTACCTGCATCATGGGGGCTGAACCACAGGCTGCAAGGCATTCTACCGTCTTCAGGGTGAACATGCCGTCTTTAGTGGTTTCCCCTTCTTTAACACCTAGTTTTTTTTCAATGTGATGTACAACGTCCTCGGCGCCCATTAGCCAGCAAGGTCCGGTGCGGCAAACTTCAATCACACACTTACCAACAGGCTTAAGGTTAAACATACTGTAAAAGGATGCAACCTCGTAAACTTCAATGGGAAGTATTTTTAACAAGGAAGCGACATAATCCATTACTGGAACACTCAACCAGCCTTGAAATTCAGCCTGGGCAATATGTAATACCGGCAATATCGCGGATTTTTGCTTACCCTCCGGATAACGTTTAATAATGCGTTGCACAAGTTCCTGTGCTTCAGTTGAAAATTCAGGCATCTAATTCTCCGGCTATTACATTCATACTACTCATTGTTAATATGGCATCACTCAGCATTCCTCCCTTGATCATTTCGGGATAAGCCTGATAATAAATAAAACAAGGTCTGCGGAAATGTAAACGGTAGGGATTACGGCCTCCATCGCTTACCAGGTAAAAACCAAGTTCTCCGTTTCCGCCTTCTACTGCGTGGTATACCTCTCCAACAGGGACATCCATTTCGCCCATGACTATTTTAAAGTGATAGATAAGGGCTTCCATCTTATTGTAAACATCTTCTTTGTCAGGTAGGTAAAACTCCGGAACTTTTCCATGGAAAATATCAGCAGGTTCTTTTTTAACTTTCTCAATCGCCTGCCTTATAATGCTGATACTCTCCCACATTTCCTGTTCCCGCACCATAAAACGATCATACGTATCCCCGGTGGTTCCAACAGGAATTTTAAAGTCAAATTCTTCGTAGGAAGAATAAGGATTCGCAACCCGCACATCATAATCCACTCCGGCAGCCCGCAGGTTAGGACCAGTAAAGCTATAAGAGAGGGCTTTTTCAGCAGAAATGGGGCCACAGCCACTAACACGGTCTATGAAAATCCGGTTACGTGTCAGCAGGTTCTCAAATTCCCGGAGTCCTTTGGGTAGTACTTCCAAAACTTCATCTAGCTTTTTCCAGACTGTTGGGCTCCAGTTACGTTCGAAACCTCCGATGCGCCCAATGTTAGTGGTCAGGCGTGCTCCGCAAATCTCTTCAAATATTTCGTAAATTTTTTCCCGGTATTGAAATACGTATAAAAATCCCGTCATGGCTCCTGTATCTACCCCAATAACACTATTACAAACCAGGTGATCGGCGATGCGGGAAAGCTCCATGATGATAATGCGCAGGTATTGCACACGTTTCGGAATCTCAGCTTTGATCAGTTTTTCAACCGTCATGTGCCAGCCCAGATTGTTGATAGGGGAGGAACAATAATTTAGCCGATCTGTTAAAGGAGTGATTTGATTATAAGGCCGGTGTTCTGCAATTTTCTCAAAGGCACGGTGTATATATCCTACCGTTGACTCTGCGTCCATAACGATTTCGCCGTCCATTTTGAGTATATTCTGGAAAATGCCATGTGTGGCCGGGTGGGTAGGACCCAGGTTAAGTGTTGAATAAATTTTTTCAACGGGTTTGTTTTGAACTATGTCTTTTACTTCTGCCATCTTTTAGTTTAAACTTTCATGTACAAAGCTTAAATTCTTTCCAACTTTCAAACCTTCCAACTTTCCAACTTTCCAACTTTCCAACTTTCCAACTTTCCACTTTCAACTTTCCAACTTATTTTTTACCTTCCAAACATACTATTATCCTTATCATCCCTTTTCGCATCTTCCATTGGATATTCTCTGCGCATAGGAAAATAATTCATCTCATCCATATTCAATATGCGTTTTAAATTAGGATGGCCGGTAAAAAGTACACCATAAAAATCAAATGTTTCGCGTTCCATCCAGTTGGCTCCCGGAAATAGTCCCGTCAAAGACAGTACTTTCGGATCAGCAAGGCTTGCATATGTTTTCAGACGGATACGCCTGTTCCCCGGCATATCATGTAAGTGATAGATGACTCCCAGTTCTTGTCCTTTATTGTCAGGGTAATGCGTCCCGGTAAGATCTGTCAGGAAGTTAAATCCCTCTTCTTCCTTTAACGTCTTTATGATTTCAAGGATTTTCTCTTTTTTAACTGTGAATACAGGAAAGTCAAAAAGCTGTTCTGCCGACAAAATATCGCTTCCGAATTTTGTTTTCAGTTTTTCATTTAATGTATTCAATACATCTGCCATCGTCTGCTGCTATTGCCGCTCGTATACTGTTAATTCAATCCGTACTTTTCCTGCAATTTTTTGTATTCTTCGGAATCTCGTCTTCTTAAAGATTCGTTCTCAACTAATTTTTGAATTTGCATGAGCCCGTCGATTACCTGTTCCGGCCGTGGAGGACAGCCTGGAATGTATACGTCCACCGGCATAATGCGGTCGATTCCCTGCAATACACTATAAGTGTCAAAGATTCCTCCACTGGAGGCACAGGCTCCCATGCTCAATACCCATTTAGGTTCCGCCATTTGTTCGTATACCTGACGTAGTATCGGCCCCATTTTTTTCGCAATAGTGCCCATGACCATCAGCAAGTCAGCCTGACGTGGTGAAAAACTCAAACGCTCGGAACCAAAACGTCCCAAATCATAATGGGAAGCCATGGTTGCCATGAATTCAATTCCACAACAGGAAGTCGCGAACGGCAAAGGCCAAATAGAGTTTTTGCGTGCCATCCCCACTGCTTTATCCAGGGATGTGGCGAAAAAGCCCGGACCTTCATAGCCCGCCGGAGCATTTCCGAGGGTAGCTGTTGGACTTTTATCTATTCCCATTTTAATGCACCCTTTTTAATAATATAAACAAATCCGATCAGAAAAAATCCTACAAAGGTCATCATTTCGACAAAGCCGATAAATCCAAGTTCCCTGAAGTTAACCGCCCAGGGATACATGAAAATCACTTCCACGTCAAATAAGACAAATAAAATGGCAACCAGAAAATACTTAATTGAAAAAGGAACACGTGCATCACCCTGAGCTTCTATCCCACACTCGAATGATTCCTGTTTGACTTTTGTTTTCCGTTTTGGGCCCAGCAAATGGGTAACTGTCATTGTTCCAGCCACAAAGCCCACTGCAACAAAAAACATCAAGGCGATGGGAACAAAATCTAAAGTAGTGCTGTGCATGAATATTTGGCTAAACTAAATTCAAGCTCCGAAGTTAAGAACAAATGTTCAAAAATTTTTCATTTATTCGACAAAAAACTAGCAGCTGCAAATTACAGGATAAATTTTAAACCCAGCTCTGATTACATTTTCTATATTTGAACGGATTCAAATGGGAAAACACCGGTTAAAAGCAGGTATTTATTTTCTTATTGCAGCGGGATTATTATTGCGCGACCCGCTGCCTGCCCAAAACAGGCGGAGGCTGGACTCACTTTATGTACTTGAACGATCAGCTTCGAACGATACTTCCAGGGTAAATCTTCTTAATGCCATTTGTCAGGAATACCTCATTTCTGAACCGGAGGTAGCACTTGATTATGCGAACCAGGCGCTTGATCTGGCTGCCAGGATAGAATACCATCGTGGAGAGGCTTATTCCTACCGTAACATCGGCATATACTATTATAATCATAATGAGTTTGATCCGGCTCTGAAGAATCATTCCAAATCACTGGAAATATTTGAAAAACTTGGAGATAAGGAAGGAATGTTACTTTCCTATAATAGTTTGGGTTTAATTTATTACCGACAGGGATATTATCCGCTGGCTATCAAAAGTTATCTGAGTGTATTGTCTTTATTGGAAGACCAGGGAGATAAACTCGCCATCGCCAATAGTTACAGCAGTATTGCCAAAATATACTATAAAGACGGAAACTATGCGCTTGCCCTGGATTACCTGCAGTCTGCTTTGAAAATTCAGCTGGAACAAAATGATGCATCCGGTCTGAGTGAGAACTACAACAATACAGGTAATATTTATTATCAGCGAAAGAACTACAAAATGGCTTTGGAATATTATCAAAAAGCGCTGGGAATCCAGGAACAGGCAAAAGATGAATTATCATTGGCGGCTTGCTATAATAACCTGGGTAAGGTTTACCTGCAGTTAAATACACTGGACTTTGCCCTTGAATTTCAGAAAAAAGCCTTGAAAATACAGGAAGAACACCAGGAAGAGGAGGCCGTCGCTTCTACCTATAATTATATTGGGTTGGTATACGAACACTTAGGGCAGTTAGGGGAAGCTATTACAAATTATACGAATGCCTTAAAAATTGGCTCTAAACTGGATAATAAGGAGATCTCGAGAGATGCTTACGAAGGGCTTTCTTCCGTTTATTACCGGCAAAATAATTTTCAAAAAGCGTATCAATATTATCTGTTGTATACCTCTGCCAAGGATGTGATTCTTGCGAATGAAAATTCCAGGAGTATCTCTGAAGTGACCGCTAAATATGACATGGATAAAAAAGAAAAGGAAAATGAGTTATTGACGCGGGATAATCAGAACAAGGAGTTGTATGCCAGGCGTCAGCAACTGATCTTGAATTGTATGATCGGCGGTTCTTTTGTGCTCTTGCTCCTGGCATTATTGTTCTATTGGAATTTCAGGCAAAAGAGATCGGCTCTGAAAGAACTGGCAGAGAAGAATTCGATTATTCTTCGCCAAAAGGAAGAAGGAGAGAAGGAGAAAAAACGTTCGGAAGAACTGTTGTTAAATATTCTGCCCATTGAAACGGCGGAAGAACTCAAAAACTATGGAAAGGCCGCTCCGCGTCATTATAAGGTTGTTACTGTATTGTTTACTGATTTTAAAGGATTTACGAAGATTGCGGAGAAACTCACACCGGAGGAATTGGTGTTTGAACTGGATTTCTGTTTTTGCAAGTTTGATGAAATCATGAGTCGCTATGGAATCGAAAAGATAAAAACGATTGGAGATGCTTATATGTGTGCTGGTGGGATCCCTATCCGTAACCGTAGCAATCCGGTTGATGTGATACTGGCCGCACTTGAATTGGTGGATTTTATTGATAACTGGAAACGTGAAAAAATGATCAAGGGTAAGGAAGCCTGGGAAATTCGCGTGGGAATTCATACCGGGCCGGTGGTGGCGGGAATCGTAGGCAGCAAGAAATTTGCATATGATATCTGGGGGGATACTGTCAATACTGCTTCCCGCATGGAATCCAGCGGAGAAGCCGGAAAGATTAATATTTCAGGTGAAACCTATCTGTATGTAAATAATTTTTATGATTGTACGTTCCGTGGAAAAATTACCGCCAAGAATAAAGGAGAGATCGAGATGTATTTTGTTGATCGGATAAAGCCCCGTTTGTCGGTAAATATGGAGGGTCGTGCCCCCAGCGAAGAGTTTTTTAAATTGCTTTCAACAAACCTGGCTAACCGAATGAATTACAAAGAGGCGGGCCAGCACATTCTTAAACTTTTGTCCGAATTTTTGCCGGAAAATCTTACGTACCATAATATCCACCATACCCTGAATGTATGCAGTGCGGTCGAACGTATCGCCAGGGCCGAAGGAATAGAGGGTGAAGAACAAATAGATATTCTCAAAACCGCGGCGCTTTTCCACGATGCCGGTTTTATCAGACGCTATGATAACAATGAAGAAATAGGAGTTGAGATCGCCCGGGAAGTATTACCACAATATGGATACGGCAAAAAACAAATTGAGGCGGTAGTGAAATTGATCATGGTAACGAAGATTCCGCAACAGCCACATGATCTGTTAGAGCAGATCATGTGTGATGCCGATCTGGATTACCTTGGCCGGAATGATTTCCATGATATATCAGATACACTGCGCCAGGAAATGGTAGTTTATAATAAGCTGAATTCCCGGCGTCAATGGGATGAGATCCAGGTTCGTTTTCTGGAGAAACACCATTACTTTACTGCTACATCTATAAAACGCAGGGGACCCAGGAAGCTGGAATTCCTTCAGGAAATTAAAAATCGCTTAGCAGGAAGTTATGAGGATGAGGAAGCAAGCTCCATTCCGGTCTAGCTAGCACCCTCCGGGTATAAGCTAGACTAGGCCTTTGCAGAGAAGAATGAAGGGCTAGCTAGCACCCTCCGGGTATAAGCTAGACTAGGCCTTTGCAGGCAAAGTCAAGTCTAGCTAAACAACACGCCTTTGCTGATCATCACATCAACGGGATTGATGCAGAGTACCGGTATTTGTGATTCATTAGTGATTATCTGTTGTTCATCAGGACCGGCGATAAATTCGGAGAGACCCTTGTCCTGTATATTCAGCATAGTGATCAGGTCCGCATCAATTTTAGAAGCATAATGCAACAGCTCTTTTACAAAACTTCCCGATTTTTCGGCAGTGGCCGTTTCAAAAGAAATTTTATGAATCTGCATTTCGCTCTTGGTATAATTCAGGTTGCGAACGACTGTATTTTTTAAATATTCATCCGTTTCGAGCGGAGAGAAGATATAGACCTTGGAATTAAAATATTTGGCCATAGAAATAGTAAGGGATATTTTTTGTTTGGTTTCCTTGGCCAGTTCTAGAGGCAATACAATTTTTGAATAGCCTTCGCGCATATTACGTTGCTGAACGACAATAAATGGCACCTTCGAATTCGTAATAACTTTCAGGGCATGGCTCCCGGTAACGTGTTGAAATCCTTTCACACCATGGGTACCCATAATGATCAACTGAGCTTTGATTTCAGTTGCTACCTTTCCAATATCGTCGAATATGTTTCCTACCCGGACGACATGGTCTACTTTGATATTATTCGCTTTGCTTATTTCGGCTGAAATTTTTGCAAGTTTTGCTTTGTTTTCCTCCAGCTCTTTTTCTTTTGCGATCACGTGCAACAGGGTCACTTCTCCATTTAAGGTTTGCGCAAGTTTAACTGCATGATTCACTGCACAATCAGCAACTTTGCTATAATCGGTTGGAACAAGGAAAACAGTCGTGCCCATAAAGTGTCGGTAAATTAGTTAATTATTACTAAATTTAGTTCGACCAAAGTAGTCAATTTAAATTTTATTTTAAAAAGATATTATAAATCTATCATTGATTCCCTATTGAGCGTTTATCCATGACCGATCGATTGAAAAAGATAGAAATCCAGCTCCTTAAGTCTGTTGACCCTCTGGAAAAAATCGATCTTCAAAATCAGTTGTCCTGGGAATTACGTTCGAGTGATGTGAAACAATCATTATTCCTTGCAGAACAGGCAAATGAAGCTTCCCGCAAAATAAATTACAGCAAAGGCGCTGCCGAATCCCTGAAAAACCAGGCACAGACCTATCAGGTAATGGAAAATTACGACCTGAGTTTCCAGAAAACAATTGAAGCGCTGGAGATTTACCGTAAACTAAAAGACAGTGAGGGCGAAGATGCAATCATTCGTTTTCTGGTAGAAACATTAAAAAAGGAAAATGAAATACACCGTATTTCCAATGATAAGTTAAAAAAGTTAAATGAGGAAATGGAGGAGAAGAACAAAAGTATTCTGGAAAGCATTGATTATGCCAAACATATACAGGATTCCATACTTCCTCATTCAACGAACCTGAAGCAGTACTTTACGGATTCCTTTGTTTTTTTTCGGCCCAAGGATATTGTCAGCGGAGATTTTTTCTGGATTTTCGAAAAAGAAAATGAAATTCTGGTCGCGGCCGTTGATTGCACGGGTCATGGAGTTTCAGGTGCTCTCATGTCGGTAGTAGCTAACAGTTCACTGAACCAGGTTACTGCTAATCAATGGATGGCTAACCCTTCCTTTATTTTAAATGAAGTGAACCATTACATGCAGCGGACGCTCGCATCTCATGATGATAGTGGCCTTAGAGACAGTATGGATATTGCCCTTTGCTCGATAAGTAAAACCAAAACAGATCTTTTGTTTGCCGGTGCACACAACTCTTTATATGTTATTTCGGATGGTGCTTTAATCGAATACAAAGGAGACACGATTTCTATGGGGAACAGCGCTTCTGTTAAATTTTCGAATCATAAAATTAAATTGAAAAAGGGCGACTGTTTGTATGTTTTTACGGATGGCTATGCCGACCAAAAAGGCGGCATACACCGGCAAAAATTTTATTACGATCCCTTTAAGAGTCTTTTACTGAGCATACATAAACAATCCATGGAAAAGCAAAAATTGCAACTTAACAGGACAATGGACGAATGGATGGGGAATGAAAAACAAATTGATGATATGCTTATTATCGGAATAAAAATCTAAGAGGGAGTTTCAAATTTCTAAACGTAATTCCATTCTTGCTAAAACGAATATACAGCAGCGGGTAGATCTTCTGAATGAAGAAGCCTGGACCACCCGGAATTCCAATACATTACGCGCATTGGAACTGGCCCGGGAAGCATATGACATCTCGGAAAAATTAAATTACGGCCGGGGCAAAGCGGGAGGCCTGCGAAACATGGCCGTATGTAATCAACTTCTTTCAAATTATGACATTTCCCTGAAATATTGTTTTGAGGCATTGCCCGTTTTTGAAATGCTACAGGAAGAAAAGGGAATGGCTGCGGTTTATTCATGTATTGGCACAGATTATTTTCTGCTGAGTGATTATGAGAACGCCCTCCTGTATCATTTAAAGGCATTGAAATTACGTGAACAGATAAAAAGTGATGCTGATCAATCTTCTTCTTTGTTCAGTATTGCAAGCGTTTATGCTTCAATTAAAGAATATGACAAGGCGCTGAACTATTATATTAAAAGTGAGAACCTCGCGCGGGAGCTGAGCGATAAAACGATCTGGGCCAAGGTGCTGAATGGTATTGGCGGCATACACCTGATGCAGTCGGATAATGAAAAAGCCATTGAATGTTATATTCAAAGTGTCCATCTTAAAAAAGAGATCGGCGATATACGCAGTACGGCTTCTACCCTCCACAATATGGGTGATTGTTATATTGAGCTGAAGGATTTCGCTAATGCACAGGAATGTTTAATGGAAAGCATTAAGATTGCTGTTGAGTTTGGAGACCGGAACACGGAAGGGGTCTGTTTGCAGACCATCGGTCGTTTGTTTCTGGTTCAGGGTCTTTTGCCTGAAGCGATTGATCAGTTAAAACGAGCCTTATTTATTTTCATCGATCTGAAAGCAAAAAAAGAGCAAGCCAGTTGTCACAAACTTCTTTCGGATGCATACGAATTTCAGGAAGATTATAAAATGGCCTTGCATCATCTGAACAAACATTTTCAATTTAAAGAAGAAGTATCCGGTCTGGAATCCGCGAAAAAAATAGAGAATATGACCTTGCTTCGTCAGATTGAAGCGATGAAAAACGAATCGGAAATTGAACGGCTCAAAAATGTAGAACTCAAAACGGCATACCAGCAAATCGAAGATAAGAACCGCAACATACTTGACAGTATTGAATATGCGAAGTATATCCAGGAAACATTGCTCCCGCGGGAAGAAGATGTTAAACAAAGTTTCCCATCTTCCTTTGTTTTTTTTAAACCCAAGGACATTGTCAGCGGTGATTTTTATGCCCATTACAGGATTGGAGGACGGGTACTGCTCGCCGTCGTGGATTGTACGGGACATGGAGTCCCCGGAGCCTTTATGTCGTTGGCGGGCCATAACATGATCGAACACATCATTAAGGTTAAAGGAATTTATGAGCCTTCACTGGTATTGAAAGAATTAAACAATGCGGTAGCGGAAATGTTCCGGAAAGAAGATGAGAGGGTGTCTCTTAAAAATGGGATGGATATTGCCTTCTGTTCAATCGATCTGGCTACTTTACAGATGCATTACTCAGGTGCGCACAATTCCATGTATATGGTACGTTCGGGAGAATTAATTGAATTTAAAGCAGACCGGGTAGCAATGGGTAGCCAGCCGGATCAGGAATTTAAACAACAAGTATTCCCACTTCAAAAGAATGACAATTTGTATTTATTTAGCGATGGGTACGCCGACCAAAAAGGAGGCGAGCGGCGAAAAAAATATTACTACCCTCCTTTTAAAGAATTGTTGATAAAACTGAGCCCCCTTGCTATGCCAGAACAAATGATTCAACTTGACTCCACACTGAGCGAATGGATGAAGAATGAAACTCAGACGGATGATGTTACTGTTGTTGGTCTGAGAATTAATTCTTAGAACCTGGATGAAGCAAATTTTTTGGCATTCAATACCCGGATGTTGAATTATCGTCCCCAAAAAATTCCTTATTAAAATTAACCAGGTACAATTTTTCGGTTGCCCGAGTTACGGCAGTATAGAGCCAACGTAAAAAATCCGTATTGATCATATCTTTTGTAAGATATCCCTGGTCAACGAAGACTGATTCCCACTGTCCGCCCTGCGCTTTGTGACAGGTAATCGCATAGGCAAATTTTACCTGTAAAGCATTAAAGAAAGGATCTTTTTTCAGTTCCACCATGCGTTTGCGCCGGTCGGCAATGTCTGAATAATCGGCTAATACCCCTTCATAGAGCCTTTTGTTTTGTTCAGACGTAAGCGAAGGAGTTTCAGACACGAGGGTATCCACTATTAGTTTTACATCCAGGGTCTGCTCTTCCGGATAATCTACCATACGTATACTTGCATCAATAAAACGAAAACCATATTGTTCCTTTACAGAACCGGCTTTTAATACTTCTATGATATCACCATTGGCGATGAATCCTGCTCTGGATTCATCGGGCAGCCAATGATAATTATTTTTAACCACCATCAGGTAATCGCCCGTAGAAAGCTCGCTTTCCTGCCAGCGGATCCGGGCACGAATCTGCTGATTATACTGGTTAGCCCGCTTATTGGAGCGGCAGATAACGGCGGTCCCTTCTACTCCATGTTTGCTATATGCGCTGTTCAATGCGTCTTCCAGGTCATTTCCCGTTAAACGGATAACATCTTTAAATGGATCAATCGTAAACCGCGGTGTTTGAGCGGTATCCGGTGTAATGGAATTCCGGATATCGGTAGCATTAGCTAAAATACCCGAACCTGCATCCTGCCGTACCACATCTTTCAATTCAATCGTGTCAATCGAAAAAGAATAATTTCGTTTCAGGTATTCTATATCAAGCGCCGGGCTGATACTTAAACCCACAGGTGGCAATTGCGCTGTATCACCGATAAAGATCAATTTGCTGTTTGATCCGGCAGAAACATACCGTATCAGATCATCCAGTAAACCAGACTGATCGGAGAAATTTCCACTGAGCCCCCCTCCGTTGGAAATCATTGAGGCTTCGTCAACAATGAAAATAGTATGGGTATGCAGGTTGGGCTGTATAATAAAGCGTCCGATTCCGTCGGCATTGGACACCCGTTTATATATTTTTTTGTGAATGGTAAAAGCCTGCTTTTGTGAATACTTGGAAAGCACTTTGGCCGCACGTCCCGTAGGAGCCAGTAAAATGGATTTCTGATGAAGCGCCGGAAGGCTATTAATCAGCGCGCTGATGATGGTCGTTTTTCCTGTTCCCGCGTACCCTTTTAAAACAAATACTTTAGCAGATTCCGGTTCTGTACAAAAGCGGGAAATCTTATCGATCAGCGCTGCCTGCCCGCTGGTAGGCTGGTGTGGAAATTGTTGCAATAATACCCCCTTGAACTCAGCTGCATTCATGTTATAAAGGTATTATTTTGTAGTTTTGTTTTACATGCATACAGAAACAGATAGCCGGATTTCGCTGGTACATAGCCTGGTGGATGACTTGTTTGATGGTCGTCTCACAAAAGGCTATCAATTAGCCCTTCAATTAAGCGAGAACGGAATTTCGGCTGCTGTATGGGATGATACATTTAATAAAATTCTGGCTCTCGAGCGGTTTTCCTTTCAAAAGGCATACGCGGTTAATGTATTGATAGGTCTTGCAAATACGGCCATCAGCCAATCCCAGCTGATGGGATATCCCTATAAAAAGGTTTCCCTGGGGATTGTAAATTCCAAATCAACCCTGGTTCCCAATGGCTTGTTTAACGCCAATGAAAAGGAAGCGCTTTTGAAATTTAATTATGTTCTGGAAGACGGAGAAATAGCGGCGATGGACAATTTGCCCAACCTGGATGCCAAAAATATTTATGCTCTGCCGAACCTTATCAAGCAACAATTTCAGGAATTATACCCGGCCGTGAATATCCTGCACTTTTCCAGTTCTTTGATAGAAGCAGTTTTAGTCAGGTACAAGCATGTAGAAACCCTTTCTGTTGTTGTGCATGTGCGCTTTTCTCATCTTGAAATTCTGGTTGTGAATTCAGGAAAACTTCTGTTTTACAATTCCTTTGCTTATCAGACAGCAGAAGATTTTATCTATTTTCTGCTGTCTGTATTCGAACAACTGAAACTGAATCCGGAAACTATACAGGTGGAATTGATGGGAGAACTGGATAAAAATTCCTCCTCGTATCAGTTGGCCTACAAATACATACGTTATTTGAAATTTGCCGATCGTCCAGGGACATTTGATTTTAGTTTTAAAATTTCCGCACTGCCCAAGCAATCTTATTATAGTTTATTCTGTCAGTTTTTGCTGGCCTGACCTATGCGAATCATCAGTGGTACACATAGAGGTAGGGCATTTTTTCCACCGAAAAATTTACCGGTGCGTCCCACTACCGATTTTGGGAAAGAAGCGCTGTTTAATGTTCTGAATAACCGCATAGTTTTTGAAATGGTCAAGGCACTCGATCTGTTTAGCGGAACGGGAAGTATCAGTTATGAATTAGCCTCGCGGGGCTGTACCGATATAACTGCCGTTGATGAAGATTACCATTGCTGCTCTTTTATTAAAAAAACTTCGGAAGAATTTAATTTCGGTGGGATACACGTAATAAAAAATGAGGTGTTTCGGTTTTTGAAAAACGCAGATAAACCTTTCGACCTTATTTTTGCTGACCCTCCCTACGAATTAAAAAGGACGGGAGAGCTACCGGAAATTATTTTTGCTGCCGGTTTGTTAAAAGAAAACGGCTTACTGGTAGTGGAACATCCAAAAGAACTTAACTTTGAAAATACAGCTCATTTTTTAGAACAGCGAAATTACAGCAAAGTGAACTTCAGCCTATTCATAAACCGCCATACATTGTAAACCATGTCAGTAGCAGACGATAGAAGTAAAATCAGGAGCATGTGGTTTACTTTGTCCTTTAGTTTTGTGCTCATGGGTGTCAAGTTCCTCGCATATACACTTACCCATTCCAATGCTATATTGACAGATGCGCTTGAATCGATTATTAATATTATTGCAGGCTCCTTCGCATTATATAGTATTTATTATGCTTCCAGACCTAAGGATGAAGATCATCCCTATGGACATGGAAAAATAGAGTTCCTTTCTGCGGGATTTGAAGGAGGACTAGTTTTTTTGGCGGGTCTTTATATGATCTGGAATGCCTTTAATGGATTTTTTCGTCCAGTGGAAATTCATTCAATAGGCATCGGTATTTACCTGTCAGTATTTGCGGGACTCTTTAACTATATTATGGGAAGATACCTGGTTGTCCGGGGCAAAAAATTTAATTCCATTCTCATGGTAGCTGACGGAAAGCATCTTATAACAGATACCATTTCGGGAATCGGAGTAATTCTGGGCCTTGGTATCATTTATTTTACGAAACTATATTGGTTGGATAATCTCGTCGCGATGATTCTTGGTATCGTTATTTTACATACAGGCTATCAATTGCTCCGAGAATCCTTAACAGGTTTGCTGGATGAAGCAGATCAGGATAAAATAAATCTTTTGGTCAGTATTTTAAACAAGAATCGCAGGGATAAGTGGATTGACATTCACAATCTCCGGGTATTGAAATACGGCAGTCAGTTGCACGTGGACTGTCATTTGACACTTCCCTGGTATGATACGCTCGAAGATACCCATCATGAAGTGAGCTTGGTTGAAAAGCTGATCCGCGAAAACGCAGGAAGTGACGTTGAGTTTTTTATTCATTCCGATCCCTGTGTTCCACCTACCTCCTGCCAAATTTGCCAGCTAAAAGATTGTAAAGTCCGGAAGGCACCCTTCAAAATCAAATTAGAGTGGACCATCAAGAATATGCTGCCGGATAAAAAGCATGGCTTGAGCTGAGTCGCTTTTCGTATCTTAGCGTGTCAATTACTTCAATAAAAAAGAATGTTTCAAATATATGATGTCATAGTAGTTGGTGCCGGTCATGCCGGCTGTGAAGCCGCCGCCGCCGCTGCCAATATGGGTTCTAAGGTGTTGTTGGTGACTATGAATATGCAAACAATTGCCCAGATGAGCTGTAATCCGGCAATGGGGGGAATTGCGAAAGGGCAGATTGTCCGGGAAATAGATGCTTTGGGAGGATATTCAGGAATTGTGAGTGATAAAACGGCTATACAATTTCGTATGCTGAATCGTTCCAAGGGTCCTGCGATGTGGAGTCCCCGTACGCAAAACGACCGGGAGCTCTTTGCCAATGAATGGAGATTAATGTTGGAACGAACTCCCAATGTGGATTTTTTCCAGGAAATGGTCAAGGGCTTACTCGTGGAAAAATCGGATGAGCTGGGAATAAGCGTGAAAGGAATAGTGACAGGAATGGGTATAGAAATTCGTTCGAAAGCTGTCGTTCTTACCAATGGTACTTTTTTGAACGGATTGATACACATAGGGGATAAGCAATTTGGAGGGGGAAGGACAGGGGAGAAAGCTGCAGTTGGAATTACGGAGCAGCTGGTAACGCTTGGATTTGAGAGTGGCCGTATGAAGACGGGAACTCCTCCCCGTATAGACGGACGTTCGTTGGACTACTCTAAAATGGAAATTCAACACGGGGATGAAGAAGCAAGCAAGTTTTCATTTTTGGAAAACACCTCACCTTTTGAAAAAAACTCCTCCAATCCTAAAAAACAACACCATTGCTGGATCACCTATACCAATGAAGCAGTTCATGAAGTTTTAAAGACCGGTTTTGAAAAGTCACCCATGTTTACCGGGCGCATCAAGGGACTCGGACCAAGGTATTGTCCTTCTATCGAAGATAAAATCACCCGGTTTGCGGAACGGGAACGCCATCAATTGTTCGTAGAGCCGGAAGGCTGGGATACGGTTGAAATGTACTTGAATGGCTTTTCCACATCTCTTCCGGAAGATGTGCAGTATGAGGCCCTCACAAAAATACCTGGTTTTGAAAAAGTAAAAATGTTCCGGCCGGGGTATGCAATTGAATATGATTATTTCCCACCCGAGCAATTACAATTAACCTTAGAAACCAAATTGATTCAGCATTTGTATTTTGCGGGTCAGATCAATGGTACAACAGGATACGAAGAAGCAGCCTGTCAGGGAATAATGGCAGGAATCAATGCTCATCTGAAAATTAACAAACACGCACCTTTTATCTTGCAGCGCTCCGAAGCCTATATCGGTGTCTTAATCGATGATCTGGTAACTAAAGGAACGGATGAACCTTATCGCATGTTTACTTCCCGGGCAGAATACCGTATTTTATTGCGCCAGGATAACGCCGATATGCGTCTGACATCTAAATCATTTGAATTAGGATTAGCAAGTAAGGAGCGGTATGAGCGTGTACAGGAAAAAGTAAAACAAAGTCACGAGGTCATGCGTTACTTCAAAACAGAAAGCATTAATCCGGATGAGATCAATCCTGTGCTGGAAGCGATTGGATCAAGTTCTTTAACCCAAAAGGTAAAGATGTTCAATGTGCTTTCCCGTCCCAATCTGACAATGATTGATTTTACGTTGTATTGTGATCGTGTGAAAGAATTTTTGAAAAAATACCGCTGGGACAGCGTTGAACAGGCTGAAATATTAATGAAATACGAAGGGTATATTTCTAAGGAGAGTGAAATGGCGGATAAAATGCAGCGGCTGGAAGACCTGGTATTGCATGAAGATTTCAATTATCGGGAACTCACCTCACTCTCTTCTGAATCCAGAGAGAAACTTTCAAAAATTCGTCCCCGAACGATTGGCCAGGCTTCGCGGATCAGCGGAGTAAGTCCGGCAGATGTGTCTATCCTGATGGTATATCTTGGGAGATAAAATGGAATTAATATTCTTCCGGCAATTTATTTTATCTCTGCCCATCGTGTTTTTTTCTTCCTTTCTGCTTAGCGCACAGGATACGGTAGTGATCCATCATCATTGGTATACCAGCATTTATATTAAATCCAGGCATATTCCCATGCTTGTGGAGTTTGAGCTTACTAAGGAGATGTTAAGCTGTCGGGAACACATCCGAAGAACAAATAAATTTACAGTTGACCCGGACTTGCCGGAAGCGTCGAAGCTGAATAATGATTATAAACACAGTGGATACGACAGAGGACATAATATGAGCGCGCAGGATAATGAATGCGAGGAAGAGGGTATGAAGGAATGTTTTTATTTCACGAATATGTTTCCTCAGACACATAGCTTAAATGCGGGTCCCTGGGAAAAGTTGGAAAAGCACGAACGACAGGAGGCGATAGAAGAAGGTAAGATTAAAGTTTTTATTGGAAGTCTGGGGGAAAAGGCGAGGATTGGTCCGCATCGGGTGGTTGTGCCCGCGTTTTGCTGGAAGGTAATTTACAAAGAGAATACGAAAGAGTATGAATGTTATCTGATGCCTAATCAGGAGCTGGGGAACCCGGATTACATGGTTTACAAAGTAACATCAGGGGAAATAGAAAAGAAGAGTGGAATCAGATTCCAGGGAGATAAGGCCCTGATTCATTCACGAGGAAAGATTGCATACTAGTTGGATTCCGGCGTTTTGTGCGGATTATTTTTATAATATCGGATAAGGGGAATGATAATTAAAAGGATCAGGGCAGTGATGAGTATCGGGTACTTCATTTGCCCTAATTTATTTCCGGCGATGTTCCAGTATGGGCCAAGTAATCTTCCTGTTATCAGATAGAATGAACTCCAGGTAAGAGCTGAAAGGAATGCAATGGGTAGAAATAATTTTGGCTTCATCTGAAGCAAACCTGTTATAATGGAAGTGTAACCTCGAAGAAAAGGAGCGAGGCGACAGAGGTAAATTTTCCAGGGCTTTCCTTTCGCTAGTCTTACCGAAAGACGGTTAATCGCATCTGTGGACAACGGAAACCACCGGGGTTTATTTTTCAGGATCTTCTTGCCAAAAAAATAAAAGATGAAATAGAGTATACTTGTCCCGACACTGTCCGCCAGCACCGCTACGATGATCAATATGGGCAAATGCAAAATCCCTTTTGTTGAGAGATACCCGCAAAACAATAAAATCAGTTCGTTTGGAATTGGATTTGGAATGCCCATTTCCTGGGAAAACACAATAATGAAAATGGAAAGATATCCGTAATTCGTTATAAAGGAAATAACTTCAGGAGGCATAACTCGGGTTTGTTCGTTCAAAAATACGCAAAAGGCAGTCATTGCTGTCGTATCACTCCTCTTTGCAAATTGCTTTAAGTTCAGTAACCGCTCCTTGGCAAGCTGAGACAAGTGAAGTGATTATTGGAACCAGCTTTCCTTTGTTTTTTAAATGGGTTACGTTCGTTTCAATTTTTTTGGTCATGATTACAGCCTGATTCATTCCCATTGCTGCCAGATTGGATTTTATTTTATGCGCGGCTTGTCCCAGTTCTTTCCATTTGCCTTGTTCATAAAGCGATTCAATCTCTTTTATCATTGGAGGAATTACCTTAATAAAAAGGTTCATAATTTCTTTCAGGGATTCCTTTTTATTATTTAAGGCATTCCTTAAATAACTCAGGTCAATAGACGACTGATTATTTAGTTGTTTCTTAACGACCAAGGCTTGCATTTTTTGATCCAGCAGATCCGGATCAAATGGTTTAGCAATACAATCATTCATGCCTGCTTGCATGCACTTTTCTATTTCATATTCAGTTGCGCTTGCAGTAAGGGCGATTATTGGAATATCCTTCCAAGGACTTTTCATTTCCATCCTGATCTTGTTGGCGGCTTGTAATCCATCCATCACAGGCATGTTGATATCCATTAATATTAAGTCAAAGGATTTTTGCTTGATTCTTTCAATCGCCTCTTGGCCGTTTGTTGCAAGTTCTATAACATGGCCATAATCCTTCAGTGTATCTATAGCTAATTTCTGATTCAATACATTATCTTCAGCCAGTAAAATCCTCAATTTATTTACGGGAGTAATCAGAGTGTTTTTTTTATTTTTTTTCGGCAGGAAATTTTTTAGGAGATTTTTTTCATATGGAATACGCACGGTAAAAGTACTTCCTTTCCCAGGTTCACTTTTTGCCAACACTGTTCCGTTTTGACCCTCTACCAAACGTTTTACAATGGAAAGCCCCAACCCACTTCCTCCATATTTTCGAGTAATGTCGGCGCTGACCTGAGAATATGTGGTGAATAGCAGGGACAATTTTTCAGGAGCAATTCCAATACCTGTGTCCGAAATGGTGAGGATAAAATCAAGCTGTCTGTTCTTGCCTTTTTTTACAACTAATCCGACGGTTACACTTCCCTTTTCCGTAAATTTTAGTGCATTTCCAATCAGATTGATAAGAATTTGACGTAACCGGATGGGATCTCCTAAAACAAAATCCGGTACTGTCGTGTCAATTTTTTTAATCAATTGAATCCCCTTATCATACGCCTGATTTTTCAGCAGATCCATTGCAGATGAAACGATCTCCAGTGGCTGAAAAGTAATTTTTTCAAACACCATTTTACTCGCTTCCAGTTTTCCCATATCCAGAATATCATTCACAACCACTAATAAATTTTCACCTGCAGAATTAATGGCGTTAATATACTCCTGCTGTGTTTGCGTTAATTTATTTTTTAGCATCAACCGTGTAAAGCCTGAAATGGCGTTTAAAGGCGTTCTCAATTCGTGACTCATGCTGGTGAAAAATAATTCTCTGGACTTGCGTAATTCTACTTCTTTTGCTCTTGACGCTTTCAATTCCTTTTCCACTTGTATGAGATAGGTGATGTCCTGAGAAAGGCCAACAACATAAGATGCTTTGCCCGCTGAATCGATCCGAACATTCCTGTAAGCCCAATATTTGTCTTTTCCACTTGCTGAAATTATATGCATTACTCCCTCCACTACTTTTTCACTGGCGATCCGCCTTAAGTACTCATCAAATAATTTTTTGTGATGTGAAGGCAGAAGATGGCAAAGATTCGTGCCTAAAAGATCTTTCTCAGTTCGTTCCATGGATTCGGCCGATGCGGGATTAAGCGATAAGATAGTACCGGACATATCATGGGTGCAAAACAGGCCTTTCGTGTTATGGAATAACTCCCGATGGTGTTTTTCGCTTGCCATCATCTGATTTTTCTGCTCCTGAAATTTGAAATGAAGTACAATCTGCTTTGCCAGAATCCGAATCCCTTTCTTTTGTGAATTGGATAATTTGCGGGGGCTCGTATCAAATAAACATAAGGTGCCGAGCACCTCACCCTGTTGGTTGATAAGAGGAATGCCAGCGTAAAATTGAATAAAAGGGCTCCTCTTGACCAAAACATTCGTAGAAAAACGAGGATTCGTTGTAACATTCGCTAGTTCCGTTAAAACCTTGCCTGCTTCCGTATAATGGCAAAAAGAAGCAAAATGGTCTGATTTTGTAATATTCAGCCCATGATTGAATAAAATACGCTGTCCCTTCTCATTTCTAAGGCTGATGAGTACAGCCGGTACGTCGCATGTCAATGCAGCCAAACTGGCAAGCGAGTCAAGATCTGCCTTTTTATCCCTACCCGGATAACTGGTTCTAATTAAGGAAGCGTGCTTATTCAAAATAGCAATATTTATTGTCTTTATTAGTTGATATTAATAGAATCCGGCTACCATCAAAGGTATTTATTTGAGTTTGTAACGTAGTCAAATCAACTTCCACATCTGAATCACAGATTAATTTAAAATATTTATCAAAAAGTAAATGCCCATCGTAATCGTTATAGATTTTAAATTGGACTGTTTTCGCCTGCTTGTCAATAATTCCAATTAAATACCATTGTCCTCCGTCCGCACCACCAATCCAAAAAGCATCCTTTGGGATATTGGCAACTTTTGCCGGTTGATTAGTTTTCTGTTTAATAGGTACACTATCTCTAACTTCCATTTGTCCCCGGCAAGTCAACGATGCCGCTAAAAGAATACATACGAGATACTGCTGAAATGACATTGCCATTTAAAATACATTTATCAATTCATGACCCAAGTGGGGGTGTGAATATACTAATAACAAATTTCCTTTAAAATTTTTAAGCGGTGAGTTTGTTGATTAAATAATAGAATACCGATACCAAGAAGTGTAATCACGCTACATCTCCTTAATACTGCATCTCTGATTAACATTTCTTAACATAATTTTAGCTGCCGTCCTATACTTTTTGCACCATTCTTGCCGTTTTACCAGTATAATCAATAAATAATCAAATGGAAACGATCAAAAAAAGGATTAATCAAAAGCTACCAGACATAGCTGTGATTGCAGTTTTTAGCTTAGTAATCGGTGTTGGCTTATTGTCGATCTGGTTGAAATAAATAACAAAATTTACCTTTTTAAAAATGTTAACCATATGAACCAAGAAAAAATAAATGGATTTCAGGAAGATAAATCCGACTCCTGCTTTTTATCGGCCAAAGAGCTCCGAAAGGTAAGTCATGAAAGAAGGAAAGAAAATGTCCGGAGACATAGCAAAACCAAAAACAGCTGTGGTTCGTGGGATTTGTCTGGAGGATTGCTGGGGATATAGGCTATCCCTTCCAGTAATCCTTCATCAGATCAGACACCCAGTTTGGTTGTTTAATTTCTCCTTTGGGCTGAAACTCCCTGAACGAGGGCTTGATGTCCAGTACTGGCGTGCCGTCAATTGCATCCAAATATTTAACCTTTATTGTCCGCCCCTTGTGTTCCAATAGTTCAACCGTGCAAAGTCCAATGCTGTTGGGTCTGTCCTTCTTCCTTTGCCCAAATATACCAACAACAGGATAGTCAGGATTTCCCCTAGGTCTTCCGTAATAAATAAGATCATCGGCTTTCACCTTGTCAAAGAAGTAGATAATTTCCAAATGCGAAAAGTCAGATATGTTTTCAAATGCTTCCGTTGGTATGTGGTCAGCCAACACGATTTCTGAGATTACTCCTTCCCAGTGATCATCAATCGGTGTTTTTCTTGAATTTCTGACAATGGCTACTGGTTTTAGATTAATTTCCATTTTCCTTGTTTGCGCTTGCCATAAAGGCCTTTATATTATTCCAATGGAATGCCCGTAACAGAAATCGCCTTCCATTTATTACTAAACATTTTCCAAACTCGTATGTAACGATATTTCGAATCTGTCAATTGATCAAAATAGTTAAGTTTCATATTTTGAATTACATCTACAACAGCTACATCATCAAACAAATTAATTATTTGGTCGGTAGTTGAAATGGAAATCATTACGGTATTGCCTGAACGATAATTCTCAATGACATCTGATTTTGTTGCCGTCTTCCCATTTGGAAGATTAAAAAGACAGCTTTCATGCAACACCTCTTCCAAGAAGGCAAGGTCTTTGTTTTTAAAAGCCTCCAGTAACTTCCTCTCATTTTCAATAATTTGTTCTCTGTTTATCACATTCTTGTGCATGAATAAAACTAATAAAATTCTCACTTACTGGTCTGAAATAGTTTTATTTCGTATTTTTGGACCCGTTCTTGGTTTTTATGGTCGCTTGTTTTTAAAAGCCTATTTTATGAGGCTTTTTCCATTTAAGGGAAACAGGGGGTTCATAGAAAAGAATGCTTTTAATAGCGTTTATATAGCAAATTTGCCTGGGTGGTGGAATTGGTAGACACGCAGGACTTAAAATCCTGTGACCTCACAGTCGTACGGGTTCAAGTCCCGTCCCGGGTACCATTCGGGAGATGCACTACCAACTTCTCCCAAACTAAGCCCCGCAACTGCGGGGCTTTTTTCTCTCTGACCCTTTATCTGCGCCATTTTGTCGAAAGGTTGAACGAACTCAAAAACAATTTTCTTGCCCCCTAAAAAGCGGTTCGTCCCGACTTTTTCAATAAAATGCTTAAGGTCTTTTGAAGAATCGAGCTTTCTCAAGCTGTGAGCGGTTTGGACTATTTGTCATTATTTTTTGAAAGAACGTCTTCAAGAACTGGCTTCAGGTCATTTAATGTATTGAATTTGCCCTCAAGTGCAAGTTCTCCGCGCTCGTTCCACTTTGTATATCTCTTTCCAAGACCATTTTTGTCGAATGATGCTGATAAGAAATGATTTCCGTTTTCGTACCAACTATAGCTTCGGAACTCACCGAAAAACTAATATGATCTTGTCCCCCTTTTCTTATCGGGCTTGTTAGTCATTGTTGCTTCACATTAACTGCAATCAACCCCTTCTTCCCCTTTTCAATTACGAAGGTAACTGAATCACCTTGTTTGGCCCGATATGTCAGCCCCGTTTCGTGAAAGAAGATATCCTTTGCCGTAAAGCCATCCTCGGTGATATAATTTCCATCTACTGTGATAAAGCCGTATTTGCTTAATTCGTTGTAGGATTTGACTATTCCTGTTTTCATAACAGATGTTAATTTACTGATTTTAAAATAGGTGGGCGATATTGGTGTGCGGAAATATTCAATTTTGATGAGTTTTGTGCGATTTTGTATCGTTATACAGAGTCCGAGTAAGCATTAAATCAGGATAGGATGAAACCGTTCCAAAATTGTTATAATTTAGCTTCTGTGAAAAATTCAGATCAAGACAAATACGACAAGTGGCATGATGACCCGGAAAACTGGAAGTTTGGCATTTTCTATTTTAACAAAGAAGATAAGCGGATTTTCCCTCCGAAAAGGATAAGTTGGTTGGGATGGACAATAAATTTTGGAAACCCGAAATCAATATTAGGTTTTACATTTATTCTTCTGATTATTACATTAACTATTTTATTTGCTCACTAGCATAGATGTTGAATTTTAACAAATTTCAGAAATTCATCCTACTTGTGGGGCTTGTGATTATGGGACATGGAGGATTTGGGCAAAATAATCGGAACCAGACAGCTCCTGTTTCTGTTGAACAGAAGGGTGAAGTTTTTGATACAACTGTATTCTATGGAAGGTACAATGGCCATGATATTTCAATTCGGACGGAGGATTCGGTTGGATGTTTTATTAAAAAACTAATCATAGATGGTCATATAATGAAGGAAAATTTTACTACGAGTAAAATTGAACAAGATGGGAAGGATGATATGTCTGCAAAAAAAGGAGATTCAGTTGTTTTCAAAATTATTCATAGAAGAGGATGTACATTCAACTGTTCAAACGAAGCCATCAAGAAAAAAATAAAGAAATAAAACGCTCCCCTGGATGGATCTCAGTTTGTGTTAATTTTTAATAATCGGTTTGTGAATCATGATTGAATTGAAACGTGGCTTCACCCAATAATAAAATAATGAAAGCCGAGTCCGCGAAATTTCTATTTTACCTCCTGTTACCCCTGTCATTGGGCTGCTTTGGGCAAAATGCTCTAAAGGACACCCCAAAAATAGTTCATGCAGAACATATGCAAGCCTATATTCTGCCAAATGAAGAGCCCATTTATTCATTTGAAACAGTTACTGGTAAAATGGTTGTTCTCGCTAAGGATAAGGCAAACGGCTACATTATCTACCGATTCGGAACAAAAGATAAAATTGAATTTGAATATCCGGAAATGGGTAAATCCAGTTGGTCTAAATTTAAATACTCGTTTTACTTGAGAGGTGGCGGAACTGATAATTCGGGTATGGATTTAAATTACGTATCCTTCATAAATGATAATTTTAAATACGTCATTTATGACACCTATTATTCTCTTAGTGAAAAACAAAATGTGGGAATCAAAGTTATTAATCTGAAATCAGGTAAAATGATCGAAATAAAAGGAGTCAAAAAAACTCAAAAAGGAAACCTTACGGATTTTAGGGAAAATAAATTACTTGAAATTGGAGAAGAGGCATTTGAATAAAATTGATTTTTTGTCAAAACCCTTCTTTTATCTATTTTAGCCAAGGTAATGATGCCGTTCTCAAAACTCCTCGTAACAGTTGTCATTTTGGGTATGGGGTTTTATTCCGTGACCAAAGCACAAGATTCCGTCACACGCCTTAACAGAACCATCGCTCAAATTGACAGTATGGACAAGGAATATATGGCGATTCCTGAAAAGGATAGAGAACCTTTCTACGGCAGCGGTTATTACCGGATTTTCAATCTTAGCTATACAATCAATAAAAATGGTGTGTTTAAAAGACGGAAGCTCATTATCGGGAAAAAGTATTTTTACGATGAGGACAAGAAGCTGAAACAAATTCAAGTATTTGCAGGAGGGAAATACGTCGGAGATGCTCCCTTGTCATCAGAAATTCCAAAGAGATTTGTGACATTGTCAAGGGATACTTTGAAACATAAAGGACGAAGTCATTCAGGAATGGAGGATACGACCTATACGATATATGAAAATTCGGCTGTAAACGCCGGTTATAGTGTATCGATTATTCGTGGAAAGGCGACTGTTTTTGAGTATTACTATCAATCCCCGGATTATGATCAAACGATGGAGTACGACGCTGGTCATGCGATGCGATTTTTATTCGAGGTTGACACCCTGAATGAACATTTTATCTTGAAAGATTTCGCACTTGTAAGGGCAAGTACTGTTTTTTCCTCCTATTGTCACTGCCCGCCAAATCTCCATGAAATATCCAAGGGCACTATTACTGGGGATAAGCTTGAAAATGGTGATTGGCGAGTCGAAATAAATGTTGTTAGTGTTTCAAAACAACAAGAATATCCGGTTCATGCAGTTGGAATATTCAAATACAATTAACAATGGGATGCAAAATTAAAGAAATATAAAAAAGACGATGACCTCGCTGGAATTATATATAGCATTCGCATTGATAGGATTTACAGTGTATTATATTGTCAGGCTGAAAGTCAAAACGACACATCTGGATAAAGTATTCTGGCCGGATGAAGGTGTCACAAAAGGGGATGTGATCGAATACTACAGAACAATCTCAAAGTATATTTTACCTTATTTGAAAGACCGCCCAGAATCATTGAAGCGAAATCCGAATGGAATAAAGGATGAAGGATTTTTTCATAAAGACGCGGGGGATGAAGCCCCCCAATGGGTAAAAAGAAAAGAAATATTTTCCGAATCGGCGAATAAAGACGTCAATTACATCATTTGTAATGACGGAGCAACCCTCGCCTACCTGAATAATCTCGGATGCATTGAGCTTAATCCATGGCATTCAACGATTCAAAAATTAGATTTTCCGGATTACTTGATCATTGACATTGATCCTGGAAAGAAAAACACATTTGATCAAGTCATTGAAACCGCCCAGGGAATTCATTCGATTTTACAGAAAGCCGGTGCAGCCAGTTATTGTAAAACTTCAGGAGCAACGGGGATGCATATTTATGTGCCAGCTCAAAAAAAATATACGTATGATCAGTTAAAGGATTTTGCACACTTGATCTGTATTTTCACTCAGCAGCAACTACCGAAGTTTACAAGTCTGGAAAGAAATTTAAATAAGCGCGGAGATAAAATGATCTACCTCGATCATTTACAAAACCGAAGAGGCCAAACCATTTCCTCCGTGTATAGCTTAAGACCGAAAGAAGGAGCCACAGTATCTATGCCGCTTGAATGGAAAGAAGTAAAATATGGATTGAGTCCGATCGACTTTAATATTAATAATGCATTGAAACGAATCGAAAAAAAAGGAGATCTGTTTTCAGGAATTTTAGGCAAGGGTATTGATCTGCAAAAATGCATCAAACAATTGGATGAAAAATAGTCCATTTAATTAGTATTCTGTTTGAATTACACGGCGAATCTTGAAACACAATTAATCCAGATTCCAGTCCTTCAGGTCAGTTATGTACAGATAAAATCTTTTGAGATAATGATGGCGTATTTTAACATCAGCATCTCCATTAATTTTTTGTGTTAATTCTTGCTCCTTTTTAAACAATTCCTTCTTTGTCAGTTGTTTTTTAGATTGGATTTCACATTCAACAAATCCTCCTACTTCTCCTAAACATACTTTTATTTCCTGTAATTGTCCTGTTTCCAACCGCAGGCTGTCAATTGTTAAAATGCTGTAACCTACACAACCGAATCTAACACCGTAAATTCCTGACGGAAGGATCATCTGAGAAATTCCCATTGAATCAGCCTCTACTATTGACGATTTACCGTCAGACTTATTGGTAAATGCAACTGTTCCATAGGAAATTGGCGATGCCCCATTCATGATTTGAACTTTCACGACAGAGACGGCCGTATCCGCGATGGTAATTTGTTTATTTGAAATAACATGACCTGGTTTGGCTTCTTTATAAATACAAAATTCATATTTATAGAGTTCCTTGTCCCTTAATAAGTTTCTAGAGCTATCCTTTTGCGCATCTGAGATAAGAGGGAAAAACAACGGGAGTAAAACCGCATATTTCATCGACACCTGAATTTTCACAATTCTTATTTCCTGTTAGACCAGTTGTCTGGAACCGGCAGTGGTTCTTTTAATGAAAGTAAATAATCGTAACGCTCTTTGAGTTTAATAATGAATTCCCTTTTCAAATGAAGTGAGTTTAAGATTTCAATATGCTTTTGGAATGCTATTATACGGCAATCTTGCGCTTCAACACGATTTTTGCGTTCATAATCAAATGCTGCCATAAATGTAGAATGTTTGAATATTTCAAATAGCAATTCATCCACATCCTTCGTATTAATTATTAGGTGCTCCTGTTCTTTACTTCTGTAATGCCCATAGGCAACATAGGAATATCCCCCCTTTTCAT
>JABDFG010000009.1 GCA_013286655.1 Bacteroidota bacterium | reverse complement strand
TCTTTTTGGGAAAAAGCCTCTCTCAATTCCCCCCATTCCGCCCTGGCCAAGTTAAACTATGGAGCGGCACTGGTTGAACAGGGCCGTCCGGACGAAGCAATAAAGGTGTATCAGCAAGGCCTGGAGATCAATAGTTCAGAGCCAATGATCCACAATAATCTAGGCATCATCTATGTTAACCGGGAACAATATGCTGCGGCCAAGAAAGAGCTGCAGGAGGAAATTAAGGTAAATCCTACCTATGCCGATGCATATTATAACCTGGGAGTACTTTGTGAGAAAACGGGAAACGAAGCCGAAATGACAGAAGCCTGGGAAAAAGCCCTGTCCATTAACCCCAATCATACACTAGCCAGGAAAGCATTGGATAAAAGCATACGCCATAAAATGGTCGCAGAATAAGAAAAGGTCGTTTTTTTGAGAAAGTTGAAAATATTTGGCGGTTTTCATTCTTAATGCTACATTTGCCATCCCAAAATCAAGCATTGAATTTAGTTCTTGAAAACGATTTTGGCCCGTTCGTCTAGGGGTTAGGACACCAGATTTTCATTCTGGTAACAGGGGTTCGATTCCCCTACGGGCTACAAAACAATCGCTATAATCCCATGTAAATCAATAGTTTACATGGGGTTTTTACTTTTAAAGTAACAATAGAGTAACAAGAAGTGTGAAAAGAAGAGTTAAGCATGGGAAAATGGCAATATAAAATTTTGTGTGAAAGAGTGAAACATGAGGTGCCACCTTCCCCCTTTTCCTGTTTTCTATCTGTATTTTCCCAGAGAATTGTGTCGGCCTTGAAAGTTTATAGCTAATCCTCCTCCGGATTTATCCTGCATATATCCTTAAAAAGTATTAAAGAACTTCCTTTTACTCGGACTTCGAGAGGTAAAATGTCTTTTTGCTCGATAAAATAGGGTCGTATTTTAACAAAATTAAATTACTTATCCTAAAATTCCTCTTACGTGTTGGGCCAAAATCTTACATCGGTTTTACAGGTGATTTATATCTATTTTTTCTCACAAACATCATTTAAATTCAAATTTCGCACACATTAGAAAATTCTAATGACATAATGATCGTTTTTCTTACACATGTAAGATTTCAGGCCATTATGTATCAGCGCGTTTTCAAAATTCATATTATTTTCATCGCAATTAATATTAATAATTAAACTAAAAATCATGCTGATGAAACAATTCAACTTTATCAAAAATAGAATAGCTATAGTGGCTGTTTTAATTATTTGCTTTGCTGAGGCAAAGGCGCAAAGTGATTGGTCACTTGCCGGGAATTCACTTGGTGGAACAGAAGTGCTAGGCTCAACAAATTCAGAACCGTTGGTATTTGTTACAAGTGGTACTGAAAAAGCTAGATTTACACCATCCGGTCAATTATTGGTTGGCACTACAAGTCTCATTTCCGGAGCAGATATGTTGTCAATTTCGAATAATCAAAACTCAAATACATCTGCTACAATAAGTAATACTAATTCCGGAACAGCAGCAGCAGCACTTTTTGCTGCATCGAATGGAACGTCTGTTTTATACGCTGGTGTTAATGGAACAGGTGTAACTGGAGGAGGAGCTGCAGGTACTGCAAATACTCCATTTATTTATACTAATAGTACAGCTCCATTAATAATGTCAAATGTTAATTCATCCGGTTTCATGACTTTTTATACAGGAGGTTCAGCATCTTCAAATGAACGAATGAGAATAACTTCTAGTGGTAACTTAGGAATTGGTACAACATCACCGGGAGCCTTGCTACATATAAACCCAACAGTTACATCTACCTCTGACTTTACGAATTTTAAGAGTGGAATTACATATAACGGAGGTTCTGCAATGACAAATTGGTACGGCTCGTATATTGCCGCGCCGTCAGGATCAGGAACTATTACAAATAAATACGCTTTCGTTACAGAATCTGGTGCTGGAAATGTAGGTATTGGGACTACATCCCCTGCTGAATTACTTCAGGTTGGTTCTTCTGTTTTCGCTAAAAATGCCCCTACAACTGGTACTGATGGATTTCTATATTTAAATGGAACATTGCCGACTGGAACTAATATGTTTGGAGATTGGTGTAGCATTTACAATAATGCAAACATACCTTCCGGAGCGGATTTTAGCTATGCTGGATTTTATTCTAATCTGAATGATTTAAGTAGTGGAGGCACTCATGAATATGATGCAATAGATGGTATTTGTAGGGCAGCATGTACTTCAACAAGTTTTCTTTATAGATTTTCTAATAATAGCGATCCTCATGCTTCAATAGGCACGCAAAGTTTGTCTTTAGGAGCATCAACAAATGGTGTAAATTTTGGGACATATAATGGAGCTTGGAACTCAGCTACTGCCAATGTGGGTTCGGCAAATGTTGCAACACAAAACACTAATGGAGCAAATGTTGGAGTAATTGGAGTTGCCTTAAACGGAGGTTCAGGAACACAAAATGCGGGATATTTTTCTCTTTCAACTGCTGACCCATCCTATTCATCCGCTGCTTTGTTGGCAGATAATGGTTCAACTTCTTCTCCTGTATTCCTTGCAAGAGTTAACGGTACAACAAAAGATGTTATTGATGCAAATGGGAACTTTGGGATAGGGACATCAAGCCCCTCAGTCCCTTTACACATAAATAGCGGAAGTTCGCCAGCTTTTCGGCTAGTAGATGGTACTCAATCAAATGGGTATGTCCTTACGTCTGATGCTTCCGGGAATGCTTCATGGCAACCCGCGTCTGGATCAGGGACAGTAACAAGTTTTAGTTCTGGCAATTTGAGTCCATTATTTACAACATCTGTTGCAACATCAACAACAACGCCAGCATTGTCATTTTCCTTAAACACGCAATCAGCCAATGCCGTATTGGCTGGGCCAAGTTCTGGAAGTGCCGCTGCTCCTACTTTTAGAGCTTTAACAGTGGCGGATATGCCTGGGGCAGTACTTCAAACTGCATCAGTTTCATTAACATCCTCCCAAATTCTAAACATTTACACAACTCCTGTTCAAATCGTTCCTGCTCCAGGTGCTGGAAAATGTATTGTGGTGGTATCAGGAGCCGTAAATTATACTTTTGGCACACATGAATATGATTATTATTCCAATTTGGTATACATAACTTCAGGGGCAGATTATGCTCAGGCGGCCATTGGTCAATTATCTAATTTATATACTGGAGGGTTTGGAACAATCACTCCCGTGGGCACACAAGGAAATGGAAATACACTTGTAGCTAATCAACCCTTGATGATTGAAGACCTTACTGCCCCTCCTACAAATGGAGATGGAACTGCTAAATTTTATGTTACCTATTATATATTGACGTTGTAAAAAGGAAAATTCTATGAAAATTATACATAAAATATCCGTTATTCTGTCTCTTGTTACGGGATATTCGCAGGCCAATACCAGTTTGCTTGTACAACGAGCCGTTTCTTCTCACGAACAACAGATTCTCAAAATAGATCCTGTCACAGGTAATTCTGAAGTTGTTGCTATTCTGAATGGATTGTCTGGTGGGACTTCTTCAATAGCGATTGATGAACCTAATAGCAGGTGTTTTGTTATTGGCTATGACTTACAATCTAATCACAGACTGTATGAGATTGATTTGAAGACAGGAACGGTGATTTCGAATCCCATTCTCAGCGTTCATGAAAATATCGGGGATCCTTATTACAATACTTCCGATAATATGATCTATGCGCAGAGCAGCGTTTCGTCAAATGAGCAACTGGTATTAAAAATTGATCCTATTACTGGTGCAGCACGTACAATTGCAGATATAACGGGCCTATCAGGCGGGACGACTGCTTTGACAGTTGATCCTATCAGTAAACGATGCTTCTGCTTTGGGTATAATAATCAATCTCAGCAGAAAATGTTTGTTATTGATATGCAGAATGAAAAGCTATTAGTTTCATTGGTTTTAAGTATCGGAGGTAGTTTAGCCGATCCCTTTTATAACTCCAATGACGGACTGATCTATGTTCAAAAGTCGATTTCTATAAATGAACAGGAAATTTATAAGATAGACCCTGTTTCGGGAAAAACCACTCTTATTTCTACTCTTTCCGAACATTTCGGTTCTACCTCTGCGTTGACTATTGATCCGGCAAATCATGTCTGTTATCTGAGTGGTTATGATTCTCAGTATAACCATAACATGTATACGATTGATATAACCAGCGGAATACTAATGGCAGTAACACCATTGTCAGTTAAAGAGAGTTTCGGCGATCCGGTCATAATGGGCACAAATGACATTAATATTGCAAAAACAGCCTCTGTTTTCGACAATTTGAATGTATACCCTAATCCAAGTAATGGAATGTTTTCAGTTAGTTCGGCTGTAAATATTCCAGGACAAATCAATGTTGAGATTTTTGATGCACTTGGTGAGAAGGTATATGAAAAGGTTGGGCTATTTTCCAACTTTTCGCAGATTGACCTTTCAGCTATCCGATCGGGAGAATATTTTGTCCGATTTTACGGAAACAATGATGCCTGCACAAAAAGAATAAGTATCGTAAATTAATTTATCTATAGGTCTGTTTGATTTAATTATAACGGATTTAGCTGTCTTTAAAAAGAGGGAAAAGGCCGGTATAAAAGCCGGCCTTACCTTCAAAATATAAAATAATAATGTAAAAAATGATACACGATAGCTGGAATTCGCATCAAATTAGGGCAATAAAAGAATTCTCCGAGAGGAATCCCGATTTCGTCAATCAATGTGGCGGGTTATCAGAATACGAAAGAATAGCAAATTTAGTCCTTGGAAGTATTAAATCTGGTAATTCCCTATTAATAAACAATGAATGGTCTGAAACAATAAGATTGAAAATTATGGAATTGCACGAAAAATTGAGACAGAGGTGGATGAATGATTTCGATATTTAAAAACGAGTAAGACACAATTGCGTAATCCCAATAATTATTATAAATAGAATGGAAACGAATAAAATCCTGGACAACTTATTAGGGAAAATACTCCAAAAAAGAAATGAGAGGTATAAAGAACCGCTTCTGGTTGATGCCCTTTTGAGGGAATTTAACCTTTTTAATCATGAGGAATTCAAACAGTTATTGGATATAATGGCTTCCAATGGATATGTTTATTTGCCTAAAGGTACCGGGAGAACTGATTTGGACCCTTATAAAGATGCAATGATCACTGTGAAAGGTATTAAGTTTTATGAAGCTGGGGGTTACGTCCAGAAGGAAATCGATAAGAAAGTCAAGTTAGATTTTGCAAAAACAAAAGATCGCGTCTTATATATAGGGGCAATAGTTGGTGGAGTCTTTGCAGTAATACAAATTCTAAAACTATTATTTCAATTTTTTCTTTTTTACTTTTAGCAGAGGCAATTTGATTTATCGGGTTTTTCAATTCGATTGAGAGGCGGTTTTAAAACCTCAATTTCTGGAACTGGGTTAGATAAAGTGCCTGGAAGATTTGAATGCAATTTTACAGGAAATTATGGAGCAGGCTGAGGCGCAGTATCGGGATTGGCTGATGGGTGGATAAAAAAATAAAACATGAAATATATTCAACCCGTAGTTTTTGGCACTTCATTTACGTGTCCTAGTTGTGGGGCAATAGCAAAACAAGATTGGTGGTATAAAAATTGGGATGGAAATATGGTAAATGGCCCGACTGTTGGAAATCCGATAAGAGTTGGAAGATGTCAACACTGTTCTCAACCAACTTTATGGATTCAGGATAAAATGTATTTTCCAGATAATGGAAATGCCCCTTTCCCTAACCCTGAAATGCCTGATTCTGCATTAAAATTATACTATGAAGCAGCCTCTATTCATTCTAAATCACCCCGCGGTGCAGCAGCTTTGCTTAGGTTATCAATTCAGGTTTTGTGCAAGGAATTAGGAGAACCAGGGAATAATATTAATGATGACATAGGAAATTTAGTACAAAAAGGTCTTCCTGAAATTGTACAGCAATCATTAGATATAGTTCGGGTTACGGGTAATGATGCAGTTCATCCGGGTCAAATTGATACCGACAATCCAGAGACAGTAGGGCAGCTATTCGATTTATTAAATATAATTGTTGAATATATGATAGCTCTACCGAAGAAGGTAAGTGGCATATATTCAAGTTTGCCGGCGGATAAGAAAAAAGGAATAGATAAACGTGATAATTAAAAATATTTATTTTCATGTTATTCAACCATAGTTTATTTGTTTCTCTTGAAATTTTGATTCCATTCATTTTTGTATGCATTATTGTTTATTTTTTCAAATTCAATAAATTTTTCAGCGGACTATTGTTAATATTGAGTTATGTTGCGATTGCAATTGTTTTAAATCCCAATACTTATACAATACTTGAAGTTAAATTAGACGAAGACAATAAAATATTTTACAGAGAATCTACTGTTTTAGGGGATAAAGAAATGAGAATAGAAGCTGATAATGTTAATGTAAAATTTAATATTAGTGACATTGCAGGGGACAAATACCTGGTAATAAACTATACCAGTTACCCTTTAATAATCACAAATGTTGTTTATTCAAAAAAGAAAGTCTACGCAGGTTTTTCCTCCTCAGATACTATAAAAATTAAACCCTATAGTTTTGTTCCTTTTAAAAATGAAATTAATTTTTTCTTTGATACGGATACGCCACCGAATACTATTTCAAGAAGCAAAAATGGTGATAGTACTTACGTTTATTTTTGGCTTAAAACATATTCAAGCCATACAAAATAGATTTACTAAAGCAGATAATACAAGTCAGTAATTCATTTCATAACAGCTTCTAGGAACATGCACTTTATTCACGAAATTCAGAATTTCTTTTTTGCTGTGAAGGAGAGAAGTTAATTATAGATGGAGTAAAATGATAATTTTGGCAAATACGTTGTCAACCTTTCCATTTGGGTAGATGTAAGACAGATTGAATTGTATAGAGACCTGAATTTTTCGGCTGAAATTTTTATAGGTGTTGAACTCAAACATGGGTCCCACGAAAATCCTCCCCGGCATTAGCTTTTCTCAACATCTCCCCGTACCTTTTATATTAAGAAATTCACCTATTAGGCAGTCCCTATAAAAGAATTTTTTTCAATGAGAGAAATCATTTCTTAGGGCTAACTCTCCACCACTTGCCCCACATGCTTCCCGCCTGAACCATCTTACACCCCATCGTCACCTTTGATTGTACCAGGTAAAAAGGTATTCACTCAGACAGGATCGCACAAAAATACACGCCAAGCCTTCCTTCGTCAGCCTTGTCATGATTTTCACTCACCTGTCTTCGCTCATTTTTGGCTACCCAATCTTTTGCTGAAGCAAAATATTCCGCCAAAATTCGATTCTTGCATGCCTGCGGTCGTCCCTGGCTGCGGGCTTTCTTCTTGCCTTTGATTTCTAAGGTAAAGCCCTTGCATAGCAGGTCGCATCCACCCTGACAAAGTCATGGTTTCAATGCTCCCACCAGTGACTCCACTCGCAAACGGCATGCCTCAAGACAAAGAGTTAAACTCAGAAAGTTTAAATCCCAGAAGTTTAAATAAAAATGTTTATAAAATGATACACCCCTCCATTAAACCTGATGAGATAGACTCATCGAATCAGTACTAACTAAAAACTTAAAACAATGATTAAGATCACAGGTTACAACAAACGAACTAAAACAAACGGAGAGACGTTTTTTACCTTATCATTATTGGGAGGCGTAGAAGCGGGAATTTCCAAAGCAACGGGTAAAGCTTATTTAACAGCTCGTCGGTGTAATATGGTTTCCCCTTTTGACGAGGAAACATGCAAAAGTTTAATTGGCTCATCGTTGCCCGGAATAATTGAAAAGAAGGAATGTGAACCTTATCAGTACACAATTCCGAATGGAGAAACAGTTGAATTAAATTATACCTATGCCTACAATCCTGTCTCTCAGACCTTGGAGGAGCATGTGTTTGAAGGAGAAAAACCAGTAGCATAGGCTGATTTAATCAATTGCAATGGGGTAGGGCCACGATAGGCTCTATCCCTTTTTATCAACCTCTAAATCAATAAAAAACATGGAAACAAAGACTATTACTCCCGGTCAGCTGAAAGCTTCCCTGGCTCAGTTTACCGGAACAGAACATTATTACCAACACAAATCAATTGGTAGCAGCATCCTTTTAACAGATGGCTGTAAATACCTAGCAGAAAACGCACAGTGTTACTGGTTATTTGACCTGATTATGTCATATCAGCATAGGAAGGATATAAAACAAGCGCGGTTGCAAGTCTGGATATTGAAAAAGCAGGATGATATAACCTGGATAGTTCATTGCACAGATGGGAACCACACAGTATTAGCTAGACAAGACATTACGTACAGCGATTTCCCATTGGATGAAATAACTATCTGGTTTGCTGATTCAGTAGCTATGCTTCCATCCGAATACTGAGGCTATGGAGGAAAACGAACTTGTCAACAAGGAAGCACCTGAATTCAGTTTATTGGTTGTAAAGGCCAGTGGAACAATCATAAGGATTGCTGTACCGTTTCCTGTAAAAGTCATTTCAGACATTGATGTATATAAAACAGGTGCTCTGCTAATGGTCGGCCTTGTCAAAGTGTCTGAACAGGAAAGGCTGCTGTATGTAATCGGAAACATTGCCTATCAGTATCATCACTTTGTAATTGTATTAAATCCAATTTGGAATCAAATAAACTAAACGTATGATTAAAATAAAGAAAAATAGGCTTATTATCTCCCTGAAGGATGATGAGCCGAAAACCCTATTGCGTGAACTGAGAAAAGCAATTGTAGCAGTTATTCAGGAAAATTTCATTGATTCCAAAGACGTAATAAATGAAGATCTGAATTATGCGAATTTCAGGCTTATTGAATTACTTAAGGAACTGATGAAGAAACCCAGGAAGTGATCAGGAAAGATCAAAATCCAGGAGTTTTGAAATTGGTATTTCAAGTCCGGCAGCAATTTCGTATAGGTAAAAAGCAGTGGGATTAGTCTTTCCATTCTCTAACCGCTCGATGTTCTGCCGGTCTTTCTCGCAATTACGTGCGAGGTCTGCCTGAGACCACTTTTTAGCCTTCCTGATTTCAATAACGTGTTTGCCTAATCTTTTCTGAAATTCCGTCTTCTTCATTGCCTATGAAATACAATAGCAATGTGGCAGTTTTATTAAAAAATATTGTCATCATATACGTTGACAAAATAAAAATTAAACTATATTTAATAATAAATAAAAACCTGAACAATGAAAAAAGCAATACTATTTCTATTCACATCTATAATATTTGCAATGCCTGGAATAAGTCAAACCAAGGTTGATACACTAAAGAACGAAACTGTTATAAAGCTTACAAAGGCTAAATTACAGGAGTCGATAATTATCCAAAAAATCAGTAAATCAGTTTGTTCTTTTGATGTTTCAACGGATGCTCTGATAAGGCTTAGGGAAAACAATGTTTCGGATAAGGTCATTGAATTAATGATTTCAAAACAGGATGAATCGGAAGTCAGTTCTGAAAAGAAAATCGTTAATAATTCCACTGATCAAAACTATGTTTTTACTGAATCTGGCATTTACTTTTTTGAAGATGGGAAGTATACCATGCTTGATCCTACAAATGTTGGAGTACCTGCGCTTAAACCGGGATTTATTATTCCCGGTACATATAAATATAAATCTCAACTTGAAGGTAGTGAGGCTAATTATCAGCTTAAAGAGAAGCATCCTACATTCTATTTTAATTTTGAGCCGGCGAAAAAAAGTCTTAATAATTCAACGGAAAAAGAAAATACGCAGAATAATTATATGGCTGAAATTCTCAGCAGAATGGATGCAGCTAATGGTAATGCCAGTGCAATTAGCCCAAATGATTTTAAATTAATAAAACTTGATCAAGAAAGAGGTAGGAGGGAATATACCTCTGGAAGTGCCGGTATAGGAAGAACTGATATGTCTATTGCAGACGGCTATCTTGTGAATTTTAAATATGAAAAGGTTTCCGGACATACATACAAAGTTTCCTTTCCAGTAGATCTTAAGCCGGGTCAATATTGTTTTCTATATGCAAATAAAGCTTCTGCAAGGCAACAGTCAGGGGCAAAAGCATTTGATTTTAGCGTAAAAAAATAGCAAAACAAGGCAATATGATAAGATTGTTTTTTACGGCTGCTATTTTAAGCGTATCTCAATTCTGTTTGTCTGATAGTCTTGATGATTTTAATCACTCAAAGAAAATTTGGGAAGTTGTTAATAAAGAAATAGGCTCTCGATGCAATGATATGTCAATTCCTGGTGCACCTGGGTATACATTTTCATATGACGGTAAAGTTATACCGTATGCCTGTATTGATAATTATAAAGTTGACGTAGTTGCAGATAATCTGCTTTATTCAGAATTCGTTGTGAAGGTTTACTTGAAAAACGGGGTAATAATAAATATTAAATTTCTTGGAGCGTTTACCACATTTTACGAAACGGATTGCTTTACTGATTATAAGTAGGATTAGCTCTAAATTTTGGGAGTAGTAGGTTACTCACATTAGCATTACCCCCCCCCGCATTATCCATGAAAAAATCATGGAAACCAAGGCCTACACAACAATCAAGGAGAAAGTATCAGCTTATCTGGTTAAAACTTCTCCGACAACTTCAGTAATTCGAAAACCTGGCAACAGAACCCAGGAACGATACGAGGAAAACTTGACAATTACTTTCAACGAGATCATCCATTTTAAGAAGGATTATCAAATGGCACTCGGTTTTATTGGAATAGCATTTAAATTACCCAGGACTATTCGTTTTACGGCGGAACTGTTCTTCCTTCGCAGTAAATGTTACCTGGCATTGGGAGATTACAGAAACGCATGCAGGTCTGTTAATTCATGCGTTGACTTCAATGGGAGGGACACAACTACCACCAGCGAAAGAACAGAACTGATTCGAGAACTCAGGGAAATTGCTCTGGAAGGTGTCAAAATTCAGAATCTCTCATTAGTTAAGGATTGCTTCACTTTCAGCTAACCCTGAAAGAAACGTATTTATTCACTAAAAACTTATTAAAATGGAAAACACAGAAAACCTGTCTATGCCTCTATTGGCAGAAGGCGATCAACCCAGGTATAAACTATTAAACAAAGGTTACAGCGTATTAAGTGATTCGGAACTCGTTTCCCTTCTGATTACTTCAGGTAGCAGAACAGAAACAGCGGTAACATTATCAAAGCGTATTATGGCATCCGTACACAACAACCTGAATGAACTTAGCAAGCTCACCGTGAACGATTTTAAGAAGTTCAGAGGCATGGGAGAGGCCAAAGCATTAAGTATTATTGCAGCCATTGAATTAGGCCGTAGAAGGAAGAATTCCCTGGCATGTAAACGAGAAAGGATTACAACTAGCAAGGATGCTTACGAATTGTTTAAACCATTGCTGATGGATTTACCGCATGAGGAATTCTGGGTAGCTTTCCTGAATAGGTCAAACTATGTTCTAAAGAAGGAAATGATCAGCAGAGGAGGCGTTAGTGGAACCGTTGTAGACTGCAAAATTTTGTTTAAGTCAGCAGTGGAATCTCTGGCATCATCGGTGATTTTATGTCACAACCATCCGTCTGGGAATACCAAGGCAAGTGACCAGGACATACAGATTACGAAGAAGCTGAAGGAAGCAGGGAAGCTGTTGGAAATACCTGTCATAGATCACATTATCATTGGGGAAGGTGGGTATTTCAGTTTTGCTGACGATTGGAAATTGGAGTGTTAATAATCTGTAATAACCGGAAATTGTATCAATACATGTAGTTTCCGGTTATTACAAAATTTATTTTGCTTTATCATTGCCACTTAATTTATTGGCACATACGTTGTAATATATCACATTTAGTTTTGTTCTTAAATAAGGTAGCAAGGAAATTGTCAGCAAAATTCGAATTAATGGCAGTTGTTATTTTAATTAAAACTTCCTGGAAATATTGATCTAAATTCAAGTTTTCAATATTTAATATGTCAGAATTTGACAGTTTAATTTTTTGAAACACAAAACTACTTATCATTCTGTTTCCATGAACAAGAATTCCGTATTCCTTCCCGCTTCTTCTATCCAAGGTGTCAATTTTTAGAGCGATTAATCTTTCCACTTCTCTATTAATTTGAATACAATTAAAAAGATACCTGCCTGTTGTAGAAGGATTAAATATTTGTTTGTATATACCTTTCGCAAGATTTTCATAGAATTTACCTAATTCTCGCTTAGCCTGCACGGTTAAAGAAACCTGGCCGGAAGCACACGCTAAACTAATGGTAGCTTCTTCTACCTCAAATGAGGATTTTGATATAACAAATTGATCAGACCTTGCAATAATATAATTTATTGCATCATGCGCTAACTCTTCTCGTATTCTATTTTGTTCGGGATCCTGAGAAACGAAATCTCTGTTCTCGATTCTATTTTGTCTATTATTACTTTTTGTTACCTCATTGCCAAATTCAGGAGGAGTATTTTGAAGACTTATACACCTAGCCAGAACAAATATTCTCTTTATTTGTTCTGGAAATTTGGAGGCGGTTTCACCGATTGAACTTATTGTTTGAGCGCCATTGACTATTGAGGCATTGCTCAACTTAAAACTTCCAAGATCATTGTTAGTACCTCCAATCATTGATTTTTCAATAGTGTCAGAAATAATTGTTATGCCATTGTTGAAATACCAAAATTTTTCAGGATTATTTTGAATGGTCGCCTGAAGTTCGTCATTAACATCTGTTTTACCCAATACGTTTCTAATGTTTTTATGAAAGAGTTTTCTGCCACTTTCATTCCACAATTTTGCGATCTCTTCACCAGATATATAGCCATAATATGCACCAAATGGTTCTGAATATTTTCCCCATTGATGCAGGCCTACTGCAATATCCAATGGATCCGAAAGTAATCCTTTTGAAAGGCTAGTGTATATTTTGGCTTGGTCAAATTTTTTAAATCTTATTAGTTCTTCAATGGGGCCTTCTCCCGCATCATTTAGCTTATTTAATAAGTCGTCAATTCTTCTTTGACCATGTTCGGCAATTCCTTTGTCACCAGTATATGCGAGAATAACAACATACTTTGTGTCAAAACCAGAAATTGCTTTTACAAACTCTTGCTGTCTATTGCTTACTTTACTATTAAACCGTTCAAAATTCAAATTAATAAGATCTTCAATGCCGGAACAGAACTTTAGTATTTCACCACTATCAGGTTCTCCGGATCCGGTTTTTATCCATTTAGATTGAACAATGATTAACTCTTTTAAAACAGCAGAATAAAAAATCGCATCAATGCCATTGTCGTTCCCGCCATCTACAATTGAGTGAGCTGCTTCTTCAGAAGAGCAAGCAGTATGATTGTATATTGCATAAGCCGCTAATGATCGCGTAAGGCATTTAACCTCTTTTTCAGAATCATTATCGGTGATATCAGAAAGATCTATTTTATCCCTAAATAGTTGGGTGATTTTTCCCGCTATCTGGTTAACATGTATAATACTCATAATTGAAAATTTTGTTTAAGCATGAATATTTATAAACCTACGATAATTTTACCATATGGTTTTGGTTTTTCTAAAAGTGTTCGCGGGCTTTTTGAAATTTTTATGAACAATTTTTTCTGTGAAATTGTATCGTCTAGTTCATTTTACAATTACATAGATAGTAAAAGGTATTAATAGTAATTTTTCCATTATGGGCCTTTAACCAACTAGAGAAATCTTTGTCAGCATCCCGGTATTTGTACTTTGGACTAACTGAGCAAGCATCATGGAAGAGGCTCCTGCCTGACTCACCAAACTCAGTTGCAAGTGCCAGTCCGACTCTAAGGTAAGTCAAGTAATCCGGGGCTAAATCAGTACGAGTGAGCTGTATCTTTTTTACTAGGCTTTGAACCTTCCCGAAATTATCCCTGATTCCGTGCTGTTTAAAAGATTTTACCTTTTGTAGCATAGGTTTATAAATACGATCATAAATCCTGAACTGATCTGCTACGTACGCATCGGGGTCAAAACTGTATATCCTCAGATCTGTGGGGTTCCCTCCTTTGGTTGGATCCAAGATTATTCGCCTGCTTGCAAAGTCCCGTTTAAGTTGCTCAAAATGTAGCGGGTATTTATCAGGACGGGATACTTTAACCAGTCCCCACACTCCTTTCCCTGAAGCGGAAAGGCTGCAAAATGCTACATAGGAGATGTTACTTACCTGATCCCGTAAATTTACCCAATCCTTTATATGAGAATTGTGTTGGGGATCAATATCGAACTGGGCCCAGCCGGTTACATTTAATCTCTTTTCCGTATCGCTCAGTTCTTTTTTCCTACTGATCATTTCCGCTCCTGGGCTGAATGCTAGCATTGCTCCCTTTATTTGCTTATTTCCAGTTTCCCTGAATTTAAGGCAAAGATCTCTCTGTTCAAGCGCGAACTGACTTTGTGGGTTCGTGCAGGCGTTAATCCATTTATCTAGTGTGATGTTGTGCGGATCAGTGCTGAATATGTTGGCAAAGCAACTGACAGAATCCTCGAAGTGGTCAGAGAAAGTGACGAAGTGACGAGAACCTACTATGGTAGGGGGTACCCCTATATTTTCTGACTTGCGATTTTCATCGGGCGGAGTCCCATTTAAATTGGAATATACATTTAATGGGGTACCCTCCTTTACAATATCTGCCGTCACTCTGTCACTGTTTTGGACTTGGCTATTATCAAATTGGCTGTTTCCCATCCCTTTCTATTTATTTAAAGGTGCAAAAGTTGGAACTGTTACTTTTTTTAATTTCCATTGTCCATTCTCTGGAAGCTGCAAATTTCTTCATCCATTGGTTAAATGTCCGCTGATTAAAGTCATTGGAAGAACTCCCGTAATAGATGTCGGTAAATTCCCGGCACAAATCACTGATACCGTATTTCACGCCTTTCTGAAAATTCTGGCTTTTTGTCCATTCACAAAATTCCTCGCTGGTAGCCTGTCTTAATTTGTTCTCTTCCACGTTTACGTGCGGGTAATCTTGCAGGCCGAACTCTAAGTAGTATTGAATACACTCAAGCATATAGGAATAGAATTTGTTCCACTCAACTGCATCCCAATCTTGTTCATCAAAGAAGGTACAGCCATGCTCACTTTTAATAGGCTCCTTGATTCCCGCCTTAAATTGCTTTGAGTAGTGGTCGGACAATTCGATAACATGCTGTCTTCTCTTATTAGTGTTGCCATCACTGCTGAGGATGGAGTTGCTGGTGATAAGCATTTTGGGGCTGTCCTTCGGTTTAATAAAAAACTGATCCTTATGTTTTTTCTCAACACTCCAACCATCGGTGAGTATGCTATGAAAACGATCAAACCCTAGATCTGGTTTCGCATCGTCAAATAACACGACTTGTGTGCTGTCGGAAATGTCCTGAAAACAGAACCGGTCCTTAGGGTTAAATTTCTTTCCATCAATTTTAACAACTTCCCTCATCTCAGCGATAGCATTGCCAATTAACCCCTTGCCAGTGCCGCCCATCGGTGAACTAATATCAGCGATTTCCTCGTCATAAAGAAGTACCGCTTGACCTCCGGATGGGTGGTTATAATTGTGAAGCTGGTAACCAATGCCAGATACAAGTGCACCCAAGCGCAAAGGATCATTATTTGTGACATTTCTAACGAACTTTGCAAAGTGGCAGTTCTTATTGTCAGGATTGTAGGTGAATACATGTTCAATTTGTTGGTTCTTCCAGATGCAATAGTCCAGTATGTCCCTGTACTCAACATAGTCAATTCCATTTGCAGTCACCATAATAATCTGATTCTGGAAAAAGAAGTTAGCCGTTGTTTTGTCATCCTTCAGGATCGGTTTGGTATGGTTAGGTAAATGTTCCAGGAATTGCCTGTTAAAAATGATGTTGCTTTGGTTCAAGAATGTTTCCTTGAGCTTCTGCGGTAATACCTCAGCATTGCTACCATTGTGAGAAATAACCATTGACTCCTTCATGTCAACAACCTCCTGGTGAAAAAGGTCTTTAACAATGACCGTTTCTGTCTCCTCAATGATACCGTCCTGTTCCCTGATAAATATGTAAGACATTTTATCTCGATATCTTTTGTAGTAGCCGTATTCGGTAAACTTTTGGATAACACAGCTTCTACAAAATCCCTTCAGTTTAGCAATCCCTCCTTTGATAATGGTGAAAAGCCATATCCCAATAGTAAATTCATTTTCACTTAGAGGAGAAGTCGTGTGAGCATCGCAGGAGCCGTTATCAGGAGAACTATTTTCTGATTCTTCCTTCTTGGAATTCTCACTTGAATCGGAAACATCCGGGATAATTACATCGGAGAAGTCATCCCCCGGTTTAATGAAAATTGTTTCCTTCTGATCCTTATTAACAGCATCGTCTGTGGGTGTTTCAGGACTGGCATCATTGGAGGTCTGAGCATCCAGGTTGGCCGTTATGGTTTCAACGGGAGCTTGTAATTCATTGTTAAAATCAGTATCTTTCATTGTCGTAAATATTAAAGTTTAGTTAATAAAATGCCTGTGAGCTACAACCCACAGGCATTTCAGTTAGAACTACAAATTAAATTCAGTATTCCGCTTGGAACCTGTACCACCACTATTGAATATGTTACTCAAATCAATAGTAGATTCATCACTTAGCTTTTGAATTTCAGAAGACAAAGGCTCCTTTGGCAAAGGCAGCACTGCGTACCGTGTATCCATACCTGATCCAGTCACCGTTATTGATATAGGGTAGCCAGTCGGGTCTCCCCAACTTTCACTCTCAATCAGGCTCTGCAAGGCTTTTTGAATGCTTGGTTTTGAAAGCTCCCAAAGATTTACTGTATTGGTTTTGCAATCGTAAACCTTAAAGACCCAAAGTGGCTTCAGAGGATCTGCTCCTGCTGGTGGTATAGGTTTATTTGCATGGGCAAACCTGTAAGGCTTTTTATTGAGCCAGTACTCATATCCGAATTCGGGATTTGAGAGGATGCGTAACTTGTTTTCACCCGCTGTTAATTTGAAAAATCCTGATGGGGTATAATCAGGGAAATTAATTGTTTTAATCATGATGTTTTTGTTTTTAGGTTTAATTATTGGTTTATTAATTTGGCAGCCAATTGGCTCAGGTATTCATAATCTACAGGTATTCAAAGTAAAGTGCCGATCATTATTTGCCTCCTTCATTAAGTGTGATATAAGTGTTCGCTTCTGTTTCCAGTTCTTCGTTTGTGGCCTTCTGGTTCCTCAGTAACCAATCATCTACAGATTTCTTCTCAAAAAAAATGAGCTTTCCATTGGGCTTGGAGCAGGGAACACGTCCTGTTGAAGAAAGTTTATACAAAAAAGATCGAGACAGCCCTGTATACTCCACCATCTGTTCAAAATTGAAAACTGTTTTTTGTGATAGCAGTAAGGTTTCAATTTTCTTCTGACCAGAATAAATAAGTTCTAAATATTCTGATACCTTCATTTCCTGTTTGTCCATACCATTTAATTTTATTGTTAATTAAATAAGCTTGCAAGCCCTGTTATTTTGTTAACAGAACAAACATAGGAAAGGAAGGAAAGGAAAGGGTGTCAGATAGTATCAGTCTGATTGTATGATACTTTTTTCAGAGCGTCAGCTATAACTGAGGTATATTTAGGATTACCATCTCTGTTAATATCCCTAAGGGCTCCAGAAAGATCAGATTTTAAAATTATTTTTGAGGTTGTGCTTTTAAAGTATTTTTTATTTTCGGCAATGGTTTGCCAGTTTTCAGGCAAAATATATTTAATGTGAAGTTGTTTCAGAAAATATACAAGTAGCCTAGTGTTCTGTACTTGCATTGGTTCATTAATTGCTTTCTCCGAAAATATGTCAATAAATTTATTCTGAGATTTATTGCCCTTAAAAAGAACTCCTTCTATTTCTTGGTATAGCATTGTAAGTTCTGCCATGTTTTTTTTTGGCCACTTGTAAAATTCTTGTTCCAACAAGGGCTTTCCAGATAATTTATTGTAATCATTATTTAATTTTTTTATTAATGATACGGATTCTGTTGCCTCAATACTTTCTTTTATAAATTGGTTTTTAAGCATATCACAGCTATTTCCACTATTATGAAAAATTAATAATTCTTCATAATCAAAATAGTCATCAATATTATTTTTTAGGTACTCATCATCTAAAAGAAGAACTTGGCCTGATTGCTTATCAATCTCATTTTTAATAATCTCAAGGTAACGTGCCTGTTGATGCTCAATTGGTAATTGATTTATTTTGACAACAATTTCCCTGTAACTGCATTCAGCTCCTATTTCACCATGGGCTGTAATCAATTTTTCTGCAGCTGAAAAAAACTCATTTTTAAACTGTTCACTAAGCCACCAATGTCCTTCACCATCTCCAAATAATTTTTTATTTTTTTCTGTCCAAGGATAAAAAATAATCACACCCTTTCCAATTAGTTGAGTTAGGGCACTTTTTTTTACTTCAATTACCTTTTGTTTTTTTATTTTTTTCTTAGCCATTGTTCTCTTGTTCCTGTCCTTTTTTCAACGATCACAATTTGTGATGACATAATATTCTCAATTAGCCAGTTGCTGACTGCCTAATTTGTTTTTTCATTTGTGCAGTTGCTGACTGCGTAAATAGGCCAGTTGCCGACTGTCTATTTGAATGACTAATTTTGGCAGTTATTGACTGCCAAAATATATTTCCAGATTTTGCCGTTGCTGACGGCGTAATTGCTGCCGTTAATAACGGCAGCAATTATAAATGATAAATATTTATCCGCAAATTGTCTCATGTTTATTTTTTCTTCTTTTTCAATTCCTTCAGGGCTTTCTTTTCTTCGGTTTCCAATTTTCGTTTTACTTTTTGTACATCTTCCTCTGGTTTCAATTGTTCGGGCTTTACACCACGCCCGATAAGCATTTTCCTTACTGCCTTGTTGTTTTCAATATGCTCGTGAGTAATGGCTTTTTCGCCTTTTAAGTCTTTTTCTATTACATTGTGGCTGGTAAGTTCGGTTGAAAAGTCTTTTGCTTTTATTGTTAGGGTTGGCAGGAAGTCGGCTAATGGCCTGCCATCAGGAACAATCATTTTTCTTTTCATGCCATTGGTGGAAAAGCCTCCAAACAAAGCCTGATCCCCTTTGGAACGGATGATAGCAAAGCCTTTTTCGTTTACACCACGTTCATAAATAATACCGGACAGTTTTTTCTCTGACTTGGAAAGTTTTTCACGTGCTGTTACCCTTGCTATATCAAGTAAACGCTGTTCAATAATTTCCTGCTTCCGGGTTTGAACCGCAAAATAGGTTTGAGCAAAAGCAATTTCGGGTTTAACTGGATCGCCATTTTGTGCAATCAGATAACAGCCGTATCTTGACAAAGCAAAATCAGGAATCGTTCTTTGAGCCCCCTTAGCCAATTCGATCATTTTCCCGATGTCAGCAAAATGATCGGAAATTTTCTCTCCGGCTCCTTCACAGGATTTTTGTGCCTTTTCAATGGCATTTAGAAAATTATCCCACTTGGTATATCCTAAAATTTCCTGTAACTCTCTTGCACTCCAGCATTCAACACCTTTATAGATATAACAGGCATTTTCAAATTTGGCAAACAATTCCTCGATAAATTCTTTTTTCATGTTTTATATGTTTTGAAAAGTTATTATTATAGGTTAATATTTGGTAAATTCTGAACCGCTTTTTCTTTCAACTCATTCACTACCCTTAAATATCGCTGTGTATAGGCTAAGGAACTGTGACCGAGCAGGGAACTTACGCTATTCACGTCACTACCATAAAAAATTATATTCGTAGCAAAGCTGTGCCGGGCACAATGCCAGGTTATTTTTTTATTGATCTTGGCTTTAGTACACCATACTTTTAAGCCTTTAATGCAGGCAGTATGCGAGGGAAGGTTAAAGACTAATTCATCCTTGTTTCCGCCTTTACCAATAAGCTGCAAAGCATTTTCATTCAGATTGATCGTTACCTGCTTGCTGGTTTTTAGCTGGGTTATTTTCAACACATTCCCGTTTATATGCTTCCATTGCAGGACTTTTATATCGCAAAATCTTAGCCCGGAAAGGCAGGAAAACAGAAAAGCCCTTTTTACTTCATCATTTGTACATAGTGTTCCGGCAAGCAGTTGTATTTCGGCAAAGGTTAAAACTTCCTTTTTTATAGATTCATTCCGTTTTGCTGTTAATTCCTGTGCTGGATTGAAAGAAAATATTTTTTTGCTTACCCCATACTTTAAAACTTTTTTGAATTTCTTAAAGTAATTGGCAGGTGTTTCCCCGTTCAGTGTTTGTTCTAAATACTCTTTAAACTCATTTGCAAGGCTTTCATTGATTTGCTTGGTAGTGAATGAGGTTATTCCCGTTTCAGTCATAAACTCCTTGAATTTCTCAAAACACCCTGCCATTACCCGCTTATCTTTTTTGTTATAGCTGTTATTGTAGCTTTCAAAGAACTGGACAAAATCAATATTTTTTTTGAAAGCCGGGGTTATGTCATACTCGTCCCCTTGTAACTGCTGCTCTCTTTTGTTCTTGATCTGCTCTGCCAACTTTAGGCGGTTCCGGTTTTCTTCCCGGTCAAATGGTGTCAGCGGTTTGATTAGCTTTAACTCCTTTAGAAATTCGTACTGCCGTTTGCTGTTGTGGAAGATGTCGAGCAGTAGGGAAGTAGTGCCATCCTGATTTTTCCTTTTTCGTAGAATTACGCTCATGTTTTCGCTTCTTTAATTGACTTCGTTACCCTTTTAAGAAGTGGTTTATAACTGTATTTGGCTACCTGCCACCACCTGCTGAAACCCTTACCAATAAAAGAGTAACAATGATTGTTACTTAGTTGTTGCCTTTTTGTTACTTTTTGTTTTCCTTTGTTTGCACAAATATAATTACATTTTTTTCAAAGTAACAATAGAGTAACAAAGATTGTGAAAAGAAGGGGAAACACGAACTAAGTAAAAATAAAAAAGTATTGATTTTACTGGTGTTTAAGCATGTGGAGGTTGGTAAGAAAGTAGGTTGTATAGCCCTACGGGCTACCAATAGAGAACTCTCGCAAGTTTCTCCCAAATCCCCCAACTCTTCTTGGGGGATTTTTTTTGCCAAGGTCCTGTACTTACTGATCAAATCATATGGTTGAACGAACTCAAATTCTATTCTGCCCCCGCGCATTTGACGTTTCGAGCCGACTTTTTCAATAACATCCCTTAGTTCTTTTAAATCAGGATTCGAAGATGTCATAACTCCCATGTTCTCAGCTGTTTTAACCCAGTCGCGAAGGGGTTCGAGCCACTTTTCGGTCCTATATTTTAAATCGCTGGATTTTGACTTTAAATCACCCTTTTCCAACACTAATTCATTTTTTTTAATCAGATAATTTTCTTTCTCGAAGTCTCCGTCCAAATAGCCGTTTACGAGCTTATTCATTTTTATTTCGATTTCCCTTAGCTTTTTTGCAATACTTGCCTCAAAAGCTTTTTTGTTCATCACCCTGTCAATCCACCCTGCCATATCCCGAACCTCCCAAAGCATGTTTGGGAAAAATTTCCCAAAATACCAATGTAGGAACTGGTTGGCTCTGCTCCTGAGAGAGCTTATTATTTAGCTAACTCATAAAATCCGCTTTGTTGCCTGATTTTCCAGGAGCGAGCCATGTCGTCCAGATTAATTTTTTTCTTGGGAAGAAAGGTCAGTAAACCTATTTATATCCTCTTAGCGGTTCATTGTTGTTTTCTGTCCACTGTGTAATTCAGTTCAGTTACCCCGCAAGTAAATTGTCGAGTAGTTAATAGTTTTAGTTTTATTTTGTCTTTAATGTCTACAAACAATGGAATGCCTCGTCCAAGAATAATTGGATTAACAAATAGCCAATATCCATCAATTAAGTTCTGTTGAATAAGTGAATGTGTGGCTGTCGGGCTACCAAAAAGCAAGATTTCTCCACCTGCCTGTTGTTTTATTTCGTTTATTTTGTCCGAAAAGTTGTCGCTAATAATTGTTGTATCAGCCAAACCCGCGTCTTTCATTGTTTTTGATAAAACAACTTTGTGCGCTTTGTTATACCACTTTGAATGTTCAATGTCGTGCTTGGTCGCTGCCGGCTTGTCCCCTGCGGTAGGCCAGTAGTTTTCCATCATCTGGTAAGTTACTCGTCCATATAATGCCGTATCGGTTACGCTTATCCGCTCACCGACATGATCAAAAATTTCTTCATCAACTTTAATCCAGTTCATCTCCCCGTTCGGTCCTGCTACAAAACCGTCAAGCGATATGTGCATAAATGAAATTATTTTTTTCATATTTTTCTATTTTTTATTATTATTTATGGTTGTTACTTTCTAATATTTTAATGTAGTTTTCAAGTCGATTTAAAGTCTGCTTGCCACCTTCAATGGCATTTACCTTTCTATTTAATTCTTCAATAATTGCCTTTGACTTAAATACTGACTTCATTGTCAATAATGTTTTTCCTTCAACCTCCTCAAATAAAATTGAAACTGTAAAGTTATAATCTTCGCTTTTTGCACCAGACTGTTTATAGGATAAAAAGGATGGTTTTTTTACTTCCACGTACTCGATTTTGCTATCCCAGTCCCGTCCCATACCATGCATAATAAAATCCCAAATTTTGCCTGGTTCCACATTCATTGATTTTGTAGTTAGCGAAAAACCATTTGGTCCCCACCATTCTTTGATATGTTCCGGGGTAGTCCATACTTCCCAAACTAAATCCCTTGGAGCATCAAGAATTCTTGTATGTATAAGTATGTTCTCTTCTTGTTTAAATGTATTATATTTTTCCATTATTCTGTTTTTTCTTTTTTTGAATTTTAGCTAAATAATTTTCCAATGAGTCAAATTTATTGTCCCAATATTTTCGATATTGATCTATCCAGTCTGTTACTTCACTTAATTTTGTGAGTTTAGCTTCGCAATATCTTTCCCTGCCTTGTTTTTTGATTACAATTAAACCACAATCGTTAAGGAATTGGACATGCAATGAAACTGCTTGTCGGGTTATATCAAACTCCTTGGCAATAGCATTAACATTGAGTGATTTCTTAGCCAGCATACCTATAATTTGCCTACGTGTTGGATCAGCTATTGCTTGAAATATATCTCGGTTTGGTATCATAATGCGCAAGTAATTACTTGTAAATATATGTGCAAGGTTTAACTTGCGCAAATTTATCTTGCACTTTAGTTTCAGAATACCAGATTTGGTGAGTCTAAATGGATATGTCCTAACAACCTGGCCCTATCCCTACCTTTCCCAGGCAGTTTTGGGAGTATTTTCCCAAAATACCGGGGTAGGATAGGTTGGGTCGCTCCTGAGAGGGCTGAATAATCGGTTATTTCATAATACCCGGCCCTGTTTAGGGGTCCCCAAGCAGTTTTAGGATATATTTCCCAAATTCCTGAGTAAGTTAAAATTATATTTGGTTTGCATCACAAACTGAATTATATTTGTCCCGCAATTCATTAATCAATTAATGTAAAATGGAAACTGAACAAACACTATCACCCCAGCAGAGCCTTGAATTAATATCAAGCGTGATCTCTAAGACAAAGGACAATATCAAGGCGAATAGTTTTTTATTTATTCTATGGGGATGGCTTATTTCAGTGGCGAGCATTTCCTTTTTTATTTTAAATCGCTTTACCGATTTCAAGTATTTCTTTCTTCCTTTTCCCGTTTTGGCTATTGTAGGCATTACGGTTTCACTGAGGTATTATATTATGCAGAAGCGATCAACAACAGAAACTCACCTTAGTTATTTCCTATACAGGATGTGGCTCGTTTTGGGTATATGTTTTATAACGGTTGTTTTTATCAATGTTTCTCAAAACCTGATCCCTGTTACTTATACGTTATTGGTTGCCGGAATCGGAACCTTGATTTCAGGACTTGTACTGAAGTTCAATCCTTTAATATTCGGAGGTGTATTATTCCTGCTGTCTGTGGTATTAAGCATTTATATCCCCAATGAATATAGAATGTTATTTCATGGAGTTATTATTATTGCCGGGTACCTAATTCCGGGATATTTGCTTAAATATTCAAAATCGTAATGGCAGAGAATTTTCAGGAACTCGATCCAGTATTGAATACGCCTGTGCGCCTGGCAGTTGTTTCTGTCCTTATTAAAGTAAAACAGGCTGATTTTAATACATTGATGAAAATAACGAAGACAACCCAGGGCAATCTAAGCCATCAGCTAAAGAAGCTGAGCGAGGAGGGGTATGTTGAAATTGAAAAGACTTTCAAAGGGAATTACCCTTTAACCATTTGCAAATTAACTCCAAAGGGAAGAAAAGCTTTTGAAATTTATGTTGAAGCAATTAAAAAATACCTGCATCTATGAGAAACATATATTTTTTGTCCTTATGGTTTGTAATACAAACAACATGAATATAAGAATGTGGAAATAACGTTGGATTTAATATAAATGAAAACTAAAACGCAAATAATATGAAAACAAAGTTCGCAACTCCTGTAATGATCGTCTGTATTCTCGCCCTTGCAATGAACACCGGGGCCGGTATTTACCAGCACATGTTCGGAATTCCTCAAATGTTAAGTTCCCCGGACTCTATGAAGGCTTATTTCCATAGTGATAGCAAGGAGCCACAATTGTTTTGGATTCCCTTGCATATTATCAGTCTGTTCTCATTAATCTTTTCCTTAGTCCTGAATTGGATGACCAGACGACGTAAAGCCCTTATAATAGCGCTATACGGATTGGTTTACGTTGATTTAATCAGCATGTATTTCTCAAAGCTACTGTTTGGGTTTCCAAATCTTACAAATTTGGATGAGTTTCACCGTCAGACAACACTGTGGCTTGATCTTTCCTGGCACCGGCTGGCTGTAATGCTCATTTCTGAGATTCTTCTATTGATTGCCCTTTCAAAACCAGTAATAAATGTTGAATCTAAATAAAACCATGTTACAATGAGATTTAGTTTCTTCTTCATTTCAATTTCCATTTTCGGATTGCATTTATCCGCACAGACGAGCATTTCAGGAATCGTTCTCGACAAAAGCCATCATCCGGTATCCTATGCAAGCGTTTATATTGATGGAACGGCTGATGGAACCTCTACTGACAGTTTAGGGCAGTTTAAATTCACTACCTCGGCAAAGGGACGGCAAGTTCTGAATGTTTTCTGTGTTGGATTTGAAAAGTATACCAGGCAAATAAATACGGATTCGCCAATAACAGGATTAACCATTGAAATTCAGGTTGACCAAACCTCCCTGGGTGAAGTTGTCATATCGGCAGGAAGCTTTGAGGCCAATGACAAAACCAAGGGTGCAAACATGACACCGATTGATGTTGTCACTACAGCGGGTAATAACGGAGATATTGCCAACGCCTTAAAGTCTTTACCCGGAACGCAGCAAATAGGAGAACAGGAAGGGCTGTTTGTAAGGGGGGGAGCTGGGGACGAAACGAAGCAATATGTGGATGGGACTGTTCTGAAATCTCCCAATTTCCCAAGCGTCCCGGGTTTGATGCAACCTGCATACCTCTCTCCGTTCCTATTTAAAGGCATCAATTTCAGCTCTGGGGGATACTCTGCGCTATACGGAGACGGAATGAGCGGAGCTTTGATACTGGAAAGTGTCGATCTTCCGGATCAATCCTCCTCAATTATCGGAGGCTCGCCAATTGTTGGGACGGCAGGCTTCCAACATCTTACTGATAATAAGAAATGCAGCTATGGGATCAATACCCGGTATGTGAATTACAATGCCTATTCCCAGGTAATCCCTCAGAAGCCGGATTTCTTCAAAGGACCGGAATACATCACAGTCGACGGGAATTTCAGGATAAAAACAAGTAATACGGGTATGCTGAAATTCTATGTGAACACTTCCTACAACAATACCGGGATGATAAACCCGGCGGTTGATAGCTCCAATCTTAAAACCAGTTTCCAGTCTCAGGGAATAAATATTTATGATGTCCTCAGTTACCGGGAGGCGTTAGCTGAAACCTGGAAAGTTGACTTAGGGCTCACTTTTAACTACAGCAATGAACAGTACACAAATAAACTGCTGAATGAAAACAATGAACAGGTTTCTCTTCCAGAGTTTCCTTTTAATACCCTGAATAACAGTACGACGGTTCAATCTGATTTTGTAAATTTTAAAACAGTATTCTCAAAATATATTGGGAATAATGTAACTATTCGTTTTGGAGGAGAATACAAATACTCCTCGGATAACTATAAGTATGGGGATTCCAACACAGTCATAACGGATAATTCCACTGCCGGATTTATAGAAGGCAATTTTAAACTTTCCTCCCATTTAGCAGTTAATGTCGGTGCAAGGGTTGAAAACACTTCCCTTTTCAATAGGTCAAATGCCGCACCAAGGGTTAGCCTGGCATATCGATTCGACAATGCTGGTCAGATTAATATAGCCTACGGCAAGTTTTATCAGGTGCCGGAATACGGAACAATTTACAGCAGTATCATCCAAAACGAAGGAGTAATTACAAACACAGGTAATTTTTTGAACCAATTCAAATATCTCAATTATTCTTCTGCCACTCATTACATTATCAATTATACCAAAAAGGTAAATGAGCGTTTTTTCAGAGTAGAAGGTTATTACAAGCAATACGACGATTTGGTAAGGACTTATCCCTACCTGAACAATGGAGGAACAGGTTATGCAAGGGGAGTTGAACTGTTCTGGAAGGATAAGAAAACGTTTAAAAATATCGATTACTGGATCACATACACCTATCTGGAGACCAAACGTGAATACCTGGATTATCCTTCGCTATTACAGCCAATATTTTCAACACCTCATACTGCTTCACTTGTGGTTAAAAGGTATTTTGAAAAACTGAACATCAGTTTCAACGCAGCCTACTATTTTGCTACCGGAAGACCCTATTATGACATAAGAACCAATAGCGCAAGCGGGCAGCCTGAAATTTACGCCCAAGGTTCCACCATAGCCTACAATGGACTTAATGTCAGTATCGCATACATGGCTTCACTTTTCAAAAAGAAGAGGAACAAGGATTTTTCAATCATATTTTTCAGCATCAATAACGTTTTTGGAAATGAACAGGTATTCGGATACAACTACAGCTATGATGGCTTAAATAAGGTTCCCATAACGCTTCCGGCTCCGAGAACTTTCTTTATTGGCCTCTTTATAAATTTCGGCCTTAACCGCACTGACGACTTTATCAATCAAAACCTTTAAAAACGAAACCCAAAAGTAAACCAAATGAAAAAGACAAGAATAAAATTGATCGCAGGGACAATGTTAATTTGTTCAGCGATGTTTGGACAGGAATCAAACTACACTAAGCAAATGATGACGGAAATTGCAAAGCTGGATAGCGCTAAGACTATAAATGATTGCCAGGTTCTTGGAAATGACTTTGCAAGGCTATCAGGAGCGAATAAAAAGGACTGGCTCCCATTTTATTATGCCGCCTTTTGTAATGCCAAGATTGGATTTATCCATTTTGCCAGAAATGAAAAAGCTTCCGATAAAATGGAGTTATTCAATGAGCTATGTGAAACTCAAATCAATACTGCCTTATCCCTGATAGATACAGTCAATCAAAAGAAGGAGTTATCTGAAATTTACGGAGTAATGAGTATGATGTACCGAACCAAAATTTTTATAAGTCCCATGACTAACGGAAAAAAGTATGGACCGACAGCTAATCTTTATATCGTTAAAGCCAAAATGACGGATTCCACAAATGCCAGGGCCACCTATCTGGACGGATGGCTCAAGTATTATACTCCGAAATTGTGGGGCGGGGACCAAAAGAAGGCTAAATTACTGCTGGATAAGGCCCTTCAGCAGCTCAGCAATGAACATCCAAAACCGCTTTACCCTCATTGGGGAAAGGCAGAATGTGAGGAAATTTTAAAACTATACTGACATGAAACTAAAAGTTGTTCAATTCTCAGCTCAATTTCTTTTACTTCTGGTAACAGGAATATTTTGGGGCACATGGTTTGCTCTAAGCACCAGGTTTGAGTAAACCTTTCTTCTCAGCTATTTTCTTAAAATCCTCGGGCTTTTTACCGGTTTTGGCTTTTATGTTATCAATGTATGCTTGAAATGACATGAGTAGAGGATTTAAAGGTTTTATTTTGAACTAAAGATTATTAATACCCAAAACCTGAAATTAGAATTGTAAATATCCAGTAGAGAATTTTTGTTGTCTTTACGTTTTTGTTTTCCGTAGTCATGTTTGTTTTATTATTGCTAATTAATTTATGTTCCATTATTGGACATAAGCCAGAAGTTTATCCAGCATTTGATTCCAACCGACTTCGGCGCCGGCAAGATGTCCTGCCGCCTCCGGTTTAACTTTGGAGAATGTTACCTTAATACTGAGTTTGGTTTTGTTTCCTTCCTTTTCAAACAAGATACTGGTGACCTGTTCAAAGAGGGCATTCCCATTGGCATCAAGAGCCGCGCCGACAAAAACAATTCGTTCAGGTTTAACCAGTTCTTTATAAATGCCATTCATGGGATAAATCGTCCCGTCCGGAGCTTTCATGTGAATTAGTATAGATCCGCCCGGCTTAACATCCATCTCACAAAGGGGGATTGTAAAATTAGTTGGTCCCCACCATTTTGCTACTTGTTCAGGATCGGTCCAGGCTTTCCATACAAGCTCCCTGGGGGCATTTAAAAGCCTGTTTATGACCAATTCCTTCTCTTTAATGTCTTTAGTGCTTTCTTTTTCCTTTAACATGTTTTTTTGTTTTAGTTTGTAATTGATCTAAGTAAGCTTCCAACGCATCAAGTTTCGAATCCCAGAATTTTCGATATTGCTCAATCCAATCTGACACTTCGTTCAGTTTTTCAAGACGTGCCTCACAAAAACGCTCCCGGCCTGTCTGTTTAATAACTACTAATCCACATTCGGTAAGAATTTTAATGTGTTTTGATATGGCTGGCCTACTTATGTCAAAATTTTCGGCAACAGAATTTAAGTTTAGGGACTTATGAGTAATAAGGTTGATTATCTCTCTGCGTGTTGGGTCTGCAATGGCCTGGAATACATCTCTTCTCATTATTTTATTTATTAGTGTAACTATTCGGTTACAAATGTATGTGTAACTATTCGGTTCCGCAAATATTTCTATATTTATTTTATTGAAGTAGAAAATGGAATCCTCGTTAGGCAACACTCCATCATCCTGTCAAATTACTCGCTTATCACTGCGAGTTTATACTGTATACCCTTAGTATCTTATTCGATATAGTCTCTAATAAAAAAAAATTATTATTATTGGGTTTTGATAAATATTGGAAAACTGAAATAAATGGAAAATTCTATTAATCATATTTCTGATACCGCTCTCTGGATTGCAGCTTACAGAGCAAAAGAGACCAAAAGCAGCCATCCTGTAATTAATGATCAGTTAGCTGAAAAACTGGCTGGGGAAAAAGGATTTGAGATGGTCGCAACTACTCCCCATACCGAATCAATGGCTTTTGCCATGATCGTCAGGACCTGCGCTATTGACCGTCTTGTAGAAATAGCTGTTTCTAAAGGTATTGATACGGTTATTAACCTGGGTGCAGGACTTGATACCAGACCATACAGGATGAATTTACCTTCTGGCCTGATATGGATTGAGGTTGATTTTAAAAATATCATTGATTACAAAAATGAAATTTTAAAGGCTGAAAATCCATGCTGTCACCTGGAAAGAATTTCTTTCGATCTTTCTCAGGATATTGATAGAAAAGAGCTTTTTAAACAACTTGGAAATAAAACAAAAAGTGCACTGATTATTACAGAAGGAGTAATTGGCTACTTAACCAATCAACAGGCCGCCAAACTTTCAGAAGATCTGTTTAGTATTCCCCCATTCCATTACTGGATCCAGGATTATAGCAGGGGTAAGTTAAGAAAAAACCGTGGAACCAAAGCTTTACAAAAAAAATTACAGAATGTTCTTTTACAGTTTCAGGTTGAAGAACCATTAAGCTTTTTTAGCCGCCAGGGCTGGAGGGTGAGTGAAAATCTCCTCATTCTTGATGAAGCTGATAGAATTGGTAAAAAATTACCACTTTTTTTCCCCTGGAATTTGCTGTTGGTTATTTTCCCCAAATTAATCAGGAAAATTGGCAATAAAACGTATGGTTATGTCATGTATTGCAGACAATATTTCCAAATTGAAAGAACTGATTGAACAAACTTATGGTCACAATATTAGCCATCTTTAAAATGTGCCTAGATAGGTAATCCAGGTCAGTGGAAATAATGTCTTTTATCTTATACCTGGGGCTTGCAGGTTTTAGTTTTTTAATAAGCTGTATAAACTGGTATTGATGTATAATATATCCCTGCCTGTTTTTTTACTTTCCAGAATTCCAATTTCTTCCAGCTGACCTAAGTATCTCCCGGCGGCTTGACGAGCCACAATTTTATTTTCGACCAAATGACCGATTGTGCAATAAGGCTGTCGAAAAATTACTTCAATCAATTCTTTAGTGTAAATTTTTGGCAATTTATTTTTAACCTTACCTGCGGTTTCATCAAATAGTTTTTTTATCTGTTTGATTTTATGTGTGGTATCATTTGACGTTTGTTCAACGCAGTCGAGCATATACAGTATCCAGCCCTCCCAATTTTTTTCTGTCCGCACTTCCTGTAATAATTTATAATACGCTGATTTATGTTTGATGATATATGAACTTAGGTAAAGTACGGGCAAATCCAATAATTCAGCCAGAATAAGGTACAGGACATTCAATATCCTGCCCGTTCTTCCATTACCGTCATAGAACGGGTGAATAGATTCAAACTGGTAATGAATAACTGCCATCCGTATTAAAGGGTCTGTAGTATCCATGTCATCGTGGATATACTCCTCTAAATTTTTTAAAATACCTTCTATTACATCAATGCCTGAAGGAGGAGTGTAAATTACTTCGCCCGTTTTATCATTTTTTAAAACAGTGCCAGGCTGTTTTCTTATGCCTGCTTTGTTTTCAACAATCAATTCCTGGATTTTAATAACGGCATTGGTATTAAGAAATGATTTTTTCTTTATGTGCTCATAGCCAAACCAGAGGGCTTCGCGGTAAGCTAGAACTTCTTTTGTAGCAGGTGAAATATTGCTGGTTATATGAGTAGAGAACGCTTTAAAAAGTTCATCATGGGTTGTAATAATATTTTCGATTTCAGAACTGTCCTTTGCTTCTTTCAGAGTAAGGCTATTTATTAAAATCCCCTGGTTTGGAATAATATTGGCAAATGCTTTTAGTTCAGCCAAAGCTTTGTTAGCTCTTATCGCTTTTTGTAGTATTTGTTTCGTTTCTATATCAGCTTTCGGCGGAAGTAGTGGCAATTTGTTATATGGTTTGCTGGCGTCCATCGTTTATTAATATGTCGCAAAAATACAAAAAATAGTACATGTTTTAAAGAGATGTCTCTACGGAGTACATGTTTCTAATTCTCGGTATAAATGTTTCAGGTTTGCTTCGGGTATCAAAAAATAGCCTCCGCAAGTATTTGGATATTAGTTAGTTATTTCAAATCGGTAGAAACCCCTATGGGCTACAAACTCTTTGTTTTCTTAGACCCCGCTTTAAAGGCGGGGTCTTTTTTTGATAGTTGCTAACCCGTGCTTGCCCTGCAAACTGGCTCCTTCGTTTATGTTTCAGGTGAAGGGCATGTTTCAGTCGGACTACTTTTGACTCGTCCTGCCTTAGTTGACACTTTGGGGTTAATAATCCTGCCATTAATTAACACTTTAATTTTAATCCTGAATATGCTTTACATTTGCGATGCAGGGAAAAACGGAAATGAGCTCTGCTGAGGAGCACCTCATCAGGAATATTTCTGCCAATTGTGACCGAATAAGGGAAACTTCATTTATAATTTTAAATTAGCGGCCATTAATAATCATTATTATGTTCTGTCTCTGTTGCAAATATGAAGGTCAATTCTTGCCTTTTAAAAAGAGACAGGAAGCTGTGTGCCTTAAACCAGTAAATGATTCGTTCCCTTCTCCACCAGGGGTTTCACAAAAGCTAAAAGAAAAACTACTCAATGTGTCATCATTTGAAAGTGTCGACCTGAAAATAGATAAGTACAATGCCTTGGTTGATATTAGAAATCAATCAACAATTGAAATTGCAGGCGCTGAACGATACACTTATGTTGATGATTTATGGATACTAAGTTCCTATTATAATTCGGAAAAATATAAAACTAAAAGGTATAATTATGAAACCTTTATTGAAAAGATAAATAAGTCAAATTTAAACTATCTTATAATTGAATGCGCTTTTGGAAGTGACCCGTTTGAATTGCCTGCGTCGAAAAACGTTATGCAAATTAGGGCAAAAGATGTAATGTGGCAAAAAGAACGATTATTGAACCATGCAATAAAACTATTACCGGCCAATTGTAAAAAGGTTGCGTGGGTAGATTGCGATATACTATTTGAAAACCCTGAATGGGCAGTTGATACTTCCATAGCGTTGGACGAATATAAGGTGATCCAACCTTTTGAATTTGCTGTTAGATTGCCTAAAGACGTTTTAAGTTTCAAAGGGATAGGAGACTGGTATTCGGGTTTTGGATACATTTATAAGAACCACCCTAACGTTTTAACTATGGGAAATTTCGCTAATCACGGGCATACAGGTTTTGCCTGGGCAGCTCAAAGAAGCATTCTTGAAAAACATGGATTATATGATGTTTGTATAGGGGGAACGGCAGATCACGTTATGGCACATTCTTTTTGTGGTGACTGGGATACAGGATGTATAAATAGAATTATGGGCTCAAACAATAATTTTTATGATCACTACCTGGACTGGTGTAAATCTATGTACAAAGAGGTGAAGGGGAAGGTCTCTTATGTTCAGGGTACTGTTCTACATTTATGGCATGGAGAGGTTGCAAATCGTAAGTATGCAGAAAGGGAGAAAAATCTCGAAGTATTAAAATACGACCCATATAAAGATTTGAAAAAATCTAAAAATGGGCCATGGGAATGGAATACCAGGAATGAAGAATTGAAAGAGTTTACACGTGGTTATTTTGCCTACAGAAAAGAAGATGGGTAATAAAAAGCATTGATTGAAATTAAATGATACATTTGCGTTTTTTGCACACTGGAGCCTGTCTTCTATAGGTCAATAGGTCAATTTTAAAAAATGCAAAGGAATAGGACTATCCGCTATTTTCTATTATGCATACTAATATGCATATTACCGGTTTCCTGTGATGTTCAGAAAAGACGTTACCTACCGGGGTATTTTATTCAAAAGGGAAGTGCCTTATACGTTAGATCTCATTTAGCAGGGAAGTACATATCAAGAAATTTACCAAAGAATACTCTTGATAATTCCTCTCTGACTACACGTAATAAAACTATTACAGAAAAAGCTAAAAACTCTGTGCGGGTTAGGATAGAAAATAAACAGCCGATTAATAATGGAATACTTTCAGAAGCCCGGCACAATAAAGCGATAGATTCACTTGAAAAAGTAAATAATAATATAGACAAAGTTAAGCACGAGGGAATCAATACACCGTCCCTGGGGAATGAAAAAGCAGGTGGCATTCCCGGCCCTATAAGGAGTAAGGAATATGAAAACCTTATGCTTGCCTTTTTAGCTGGTGCAGGTTCTGTTTTATTGTTCTCGGCAATACGAAGTGGTATAAAGAAATACAAAGGTTACAATTTCAATGGAAAAACCAAAGAGGAAATTGCCAATATGGCTGACCGGCTTGACAGGTGCGCCGACAGGTTTGCGAATGCAAAGAATAAAGAAGTGGAGTTAGTTGCACGCAAAACAGCAATCGCAATTAATGAATGCGATGATCTTAGTAGTGCAAAAAAACTTGAGAAAGCATTTAACGATACTTATCTTTTTTCATTCCATACTTCTGCTATGAAAAATTTAAAGTTAAATAACTTATTAAGTGATGACCCAGCGTATGGAAATAGTACCGGTACACTGAAACCTGATGTTGTAACAACAACCGGAGGCTACTACAAAAACAGTGTCGGTTCCTTAAGTTGGACAATGGGGGAGCTTATTTCAGAGACGGTTTCAGACACCAGCAATACCCTCACACAAGGGTTTCAACAAGGATCGTATTCGGTAGTGTCAGTTGTTGATGAGTTAGCTCAGCCAACAATTAATATATCAGCAGGTCCTAACCCGGTCACTTCATTGTTAAATATTAAGAGCGACGTTAGTGATCCTATTCATACTAAGGTAATTGATTTACAGGGCAACATTGTTTATGAACAATCTTTTGAAAATGGACAAGGTCAGATAGATTTAAGCAATCTTTCGGATGAAATTTATATTTTGGAAGTTTATGACAAGGACGGGAACAGAGTAAAAGTATTTAAAATACAGAAAATAGATTAAAAACATTTAATAATTCACCTATGAAAAAACATTTGGCGTTTATTTCGGCACTTCTATTATTATCGTGCACTTCTATATTCGGGCAGGCACCTCAATCATTCAAGTATCAAACTAAAGCAAAAGATGCTTCAGGAAATAACATAGTGAATAGAAGTGTATCGTTCAGAATGAGTATAGTACAAGGCAATGTGTCAGGCCCTGTAGTTTATAAAGAAACCGATACAGCAACCACAAACCAGTTTGGCTTAGCTACTTTAGATATTGGAAAAGGGGCGGTTATTAAGGGAAGTATGTCTGCAATTAACTGGAGTAATGGCCCCTATTTTATAAAAATAGAATTCGACCCAAACGGTGGCAGCAATTTTGCGTTAATGGGAATATCGGAAATGTTATCAGTGCCCTATGCATTGTATTCACAATCAACTGGCGCTGTATATTCTAAAACACCGGGACAGGGAATGATCCTTTCTTCGCCTAATGGCAATTGTTGGCAAATAACTGTAAGTAATACTGGTGTAATTACGGCTATAGCGATTACTTGCCCATAAATTTTTCATTATTATAAACTATTTTCCAAGACAATTTCGCCTGAATAACCCTGATAAGATATAACAAGGTTTTCCCTGGTTTGAATTTTAGCCGAATGTGCACCCATCGCTTTGGCCATTGCACTTTGAAAGTGTTCTTTGGTTTCCCAGGTTTGTATAGTCATGGTGCTATCCTCACTGATTTTAACCACTTCATAAGCAACGAAACCTGCGAAGGTTTTAAGTGTGTTAAGTAAGCTTTCAGGGCTTTTGCAACGTTCGATTTCCTGGTCTGCCGTATTTGGTTGCAGTTTGAATATTGCGATTACTTTGTATTCCATTTCGATTTGTTTAAACGTTTAGTTTTGAAGGTCTATAAATTCCATAGTAAAAGAACAAAGCTGTAACAATTATTCGGAGGGCGATATTTCCCAATATTTTCACACTTACTCCTTGTGTATAAGCGTAAAGTTCAAGTATGCCGGTTACTGAATGGAAGACAATTATGGTGAAACAGACCAGTCGTAAGGTCTGGCCATCTTTAATATTTCTGCTAAAAAAAGATAAATAAGCAATTGCAATTTCGGCGGAAGCCAAAAAATAACATAGCAGGTATTCATTTTTTTTTGCATTTGGTCTCCTATGTATGTGGACAACCAGGCCAACAGCATGGCCTGTGCTTTCCTTCGAGAGTAGTCACTCTATATGGGCTTCATGTACCACACCTTCGGCGATTGTTTTAGTCAAGTTCAGTGTAGCTATTTTTACATGGGTTTCATACAGTTGAACATCCAGCGGATGCTAAAGCGGTCAAGGCAAACACCCCAGTAACCCCAGGGCATATCCATAGGAGCATTCATTTCTGAACCACCTTCTGAAAGTGCTTTGTATAAGCGATCAACTTCTTCTTTGCTGTCAGCCTCCAGGTTAATAGTGGTGTTGTTACCAACCTTTAGTTTATGTCCCATAGATTCCAGCATATCCGTTCCCATAATAATGGTACCGCCCAAAATTGGCAGAGCAATATTCATGATTCTGTTCGTTTCATTTTCAGAAAGCTTGGGAGCACCAGGCGATGGTGGCATATCCTTCATTCGGAAGATTTGACCGACAAATTCAGTTTTAAATATTTTTTTGTAAGTGTTGAAGGCTTCTTCTGTGTTGCCTTGAAAATTGAGATAAATTGATGTTTTTGCCATGATTAATTTTTAGTTTAATTTTTAAAAATTATCCCACTAAAGTAGGAAATAACTTACTTTGCCTTCGAATCCACTTCAAAAATACCGAACGTATTATTGTCTGGATCGAGGAAGTAACCCTGCCAGCATTTTCCGGGTATTGCAAACTTCGGCAAGGCAACTTGTCCTCCGTTTTGGAGTATGAGTTCTCTTGTTTTGTCAAAATTTTCAACTTCTACAGAGTTAACAAAAGCATTGGTCCCGCTTGGAGGGGAAGGCACAGGAGCTGGCCTTTTTAAAAGGCCACCGCGTATGGTTTTTGTTTCTATACCATAGTATTCAATTGGAACAAACTCCTGCCTGGTAAATTTCCACCCGAACAACGCAGAATAAAATTTTACTTCCCTTTCCGGGTTAGTTGATTGTATTTCGAAATAACCAATAGTATTCATAAGTTAACGGCCTGATCTGATTCAAAGATAATATGATTTCACTTATTCAGGAAACTCTTACCTGTGTCAAGCTCAATCGCAGACATCTCAATACTGAAGGGCATATATTATTGTTTTGTACATTAGCCTTCAATATCAAACAAATATTTTTTTTTAATTTCGAAATATGAAGAACATATTCAATTCATCTGAACAACAAGAACTTTTACAAAGGCTGGAAAAGCTTACGTCTCAAACAAAAAATCTGTGGGGGGAAATGAATGTCTCTCAAATGCTCTGCCATTGCACCAAAGCGATGCAAATGCCGACTGGAGAATTAAACGCAAAGCTCCTGCCAATAAGGTTCTTAGGGCAGTTTTTAAAGAAAGCGGTTCTTGGAGAAGGACAGATGAGAAAAAATTCTCCTACTGCAAAGGAACTCAGAGCTACCGGGCAACATGAGTTCGATGTTGAAAAACAAAATTTTCTGAGGGCATTCGAAAGGCTTACTAAAGGTGGGGAAGCCGGAGCAGTTGCAGAAAAGCACCCCTTCTTCGGAAAAATGGAACCAATTGAATGGGGCCGCATCAATTATAAACACCTGGATCATCACTTTTCGCAGTTTGGGGTTTGATACAAGACAGAAGCTTCATTATGAGCAAAATATATTCCATTCTTGGCTTGGCCTTATTCAAAGGATGGTGCTTGTTCCATATATATGCTGTGGCTATTTACTTTTGCCATGACATTTTATAAAAGAATCTTATCCCAATGATAAAAATAGATTTGGTTTGTATTGCAAACTGAATTATGATACTAACATTGGTTTTGTATCCCAAAAGGAAATCAATTGGTTTTTATACTGCCTGTCTTTCCTTGCTCCTCATATTGATTACATTATTTATTACTCTGGGAATTAAGGTTCCTATGGACAATCAGATAAAACAGTGGACTGATTTGACAGTTCCATTGGGTTGGGAAGAAATAAGAAGCAAATGGGAATTGTTTCATACGATCCGGACCTTCATTTCACTGGTCAGTTTTGGGTGCTTTTCCTTATCAATCTTGCTGTCTCCAGGCTCCGGAGAGGGATAGCCTCACTGTGTATGCCACAACAGCCAGGCTCTGGCTGGGATTGTACCAGGAACAGATTAAACAGCTTAGGGGAATTCTTGAGAAGAAAAGTGGCTCGTAATTTAAGACAAAGCTTCCGGTGGCCTTCCGGTTTTTTCTTCCGGCAGGGGAATATACTCCTTGTCATCCAGAGGCGGCAAGTTAATTCTACCTTCTTTCCAGTCAGCTTTTGCCTGTTCAATTCGATTCTTGCTTGAAGAAACAAAATTCCACCAAATATGTCTTTCACCCAGCGGCTCGCCACCCAACATCATCAATACGGTCTCCTCCCTGGAGTTAATTACCGGATTCTCGTTGCTTGCAAAAACAACCATTTGTTTAGCGTGATAGACATCGTTATTCACATCAACAGATCCCTTTACAATATAAATTGCGCGTTCGGTATAATTTACCGGCAAGGTTACTTTTGAATAAGGTTTCAACGTTACATGGATATAAAAAAGAGGAGAATGAGTAGAAACCTGACTTTTGACTCCAAACGCTTCCCCCGCAATGAGTCGCATCCACAAGCCCTGATCTGTGACAACCGGAAGTTCTTTCTTACTATAATTTTTGAAAGACGGATTTGACTCTTCATCCTTTTCAGGAAGTGCAACCCATGTCTGAAGCATCTCTAATTGTCCACTCGCGAGAATGGCAGGATTTTCAAATCTTTCGGAATGAGAAATTCCCTTACCTGCAGTCATCCAATTAACCTCTCCAGGTTTTATGATCTGCTCCACCCCAAGACTATCACGATGTGTAACTTCCCCATTAAACAAGTAACTTACCGTAGATAAGCCAATGTGAGGGTGAGGCAGTACATCCATTTTATGGTGCTTGATACCTTGCAGTTTTACCGGACCAGCATGATCCATAAAAATAAACGGTCCAACCATTCTTTTTTTACGGAATGGCAGGATGCGGCTAACGGCCATGTTTGGTCCAATAAAAGCATTACGAGCGTCAATTACTATTTCTGCCATTGTTTGTCAATAAGGGGTTCGTATTCAGGATGCATTTTAACATACTTTGCAACTGAGGGACAATAAATCATCACTTTCTTGTTTTGACGCAACGCCTTTTCCTCTTGCAGATTCAGGGACAAAGGTGTGCATTAGCGCAATATCGTCTTTGTAAAATTGATATTCAATGTATGCAAATTCTCCATCCGTCTCGATTTCATACCGGTTAAGCTTTTCGTTTTTATTGATTTTCATGGTTAAAAATGTTAGGGTATACAAACATTCTATTTGATTAGATGATGGTCTTTGCAATATCTTCTCACGGCTTCTTCAGTGGTTGGCAAATCGCCAAAGAGTTTTTGTTGTCGTGCGGTGTCCTTACTTACATATACCCCCGTGTTTACCCACCTCACCATTGCAACCATATCTTTTAATTTAGGGATAAACATAGCAAAAAAGCAGAGAATGCCAAACACTAAACCCGACACAATCAATTTTGCTCTGAAAGGTTTATCCAATACTTTTGAAAACGCTGCTATTAATGATTCGCTGTTTACAGGTTTGCTCCAACCTACATCAACGTATGAGTTTAGTTCTGAATCAGGCAAACTAACAGCTGCCATTGCCAAATAACGTGCAAGATCGGGTGTGTAAATTGTCCCATAACCGGCCTTTGTAAAAAATACAGGAACAACTCCTTTGGAAATTCTTTTCAGCATAAAATTATCATTCCAATCGAAGAATGCTCCAGATCTTAACGCTATATAGGGCTGTTTTTTTTCTTGCAGATACGTTTCAGTTAAATACTTGTTGTGAAAGTGAGGCACATTCACTGCTTTATCACATTCCAAAATAGAGAGAAGAACAAATCTTGGAATGCCTGCTGCTTTGGTTGCATCAACCAAATTTTTATAACCTATTGTATCGGTTGCCGGGCTATCACCTTTCGAATGCGCAGTATATCCTGCTGCACTGGCAACTATCGCATCAAAACCTTCCCTTGGATTAAGTGCCTCCTTTAGAGACTCTTTGTTCATCATATCCCCAAGAGCAAAATGTTTTACACCCATTGCTTCAAGTTTACTTTTGTTACTGGTGGCCCTCACCATTGCTGTGACATCTGCTCCTTGGTCCAGAAGAGCCTGGACAATTTTGACTCCAAGATGTCCAGTTGCGCCTACTACGACTATTTTTTTTGAATTCATTTTTTTCAAAGGATTTTAAAGCTGGAAATTTAACTTGATTTCTAATGTATTATGATACAATTCGGTGAAATTGAATATTGAATAGCCAGAATTACAGGCAGCATTATACTCGTGTCAGGACACTCCGGCCCTATGCCGGATGTCGCCAAGCGTGTTTGGGGAAAATTTCCCAAAATACTGACATCGGAACCTGGTTGGGCCGCTCCTGAAATGGCTGAATAATCGGTTATGCCATTCTGTAAAAAATTATGAACTTTAAAAAACTAAAACAATACCATGAGAAAAGTAATGTTCGCCATGAATATCAGCATCGACGGTTGCTATGAACACACACATTTTGCCCCTGATGAGCAACTGATGGACTATTTCACCTGGCTCATGCGGGACACTGGCTTGATTGTATATGGCCGCAAAACGTACGAATTAATGGTTCCTTTTTGGCCTGAAGTTGCCAAAAATAAGTCTGGTACACCTGGTGATATTGCCTTTGCGGAGGCCATGATCCCGATCGAGAAAATCGTCCTTTCGCGCACACTCAAAAATGCCATGGAAAATACAAGAATAGTCAATGAAAATCCCGAAGGCTTGATCCGTGAATTAAAACTGCAACCCGGAAAAAAAATCGCATTCAGCAGCACCAGCCTGCTTCCGGGCTTGCTGGGACTTGGTCTGATCGATGAACTTCATTTAGTGATCCACCCGGTTCTGGTAGGAGAGAACAAACGCTTATTTGAAAACTTTCTCGTTCCGGAAAAACTCAACTTCCAACTGGAGCATACCCAGCTGTTTAAATCGGGCGCAATCGCACTTCATTACAAGAAAAATGAAACTACTGTGAATAATTTATCGACAAAATAATTAAAAATGGAATTCAGCCCTAACAATAGTATCGTTAAACTCTGCCTTCAAGGTATGAGCATGGAAGAAAATGGCAAACCTGAAGAGGCGAACAAATTGTTTCTTCAAGCCTGGAACGAAGCGACAAACGATTTTGAAAAATTTATTGCAGCTCATTACGTAGCCCGACATCAAAAAAATGTTTTCGACAAATTAAAATGGCTCGAAACGGATTTGCGGTTTGCATTAAAAATAAATAATGACTCTGTTAAAAGTGCTTTCCCTTCTCTATATTTAAACATTGCTAAATGCTATGAGGACTTAAGCGACACTGGCAAGGCAAAAAAGAATTATGAATTGGCAATTTCGTTTAATGATAAACCATCTGACAAAGGTCCCTTTTATCACGGGACAAAAGCCGATTTGCAGGTTGGCGAGTTACTGATAGCAGGCGGCAGTTCAAATTACAAACCCGAAATCAAAATGAATCATATTTATTTCACCGCCTTGGTTAATGGGGCGGGGCTTGCTGCTGAATTAGCAAAAAGCGATGGACGTGAACATATTTATATTGTTGAACCGACAGGTAGCTTTGAAAATGACCCGAATGTTACAGACAAAAAATTTCCGGGAAATCCGACACGCTCATATCGCAGCCAAGCACCATTGAAAATCGTTGGGGAAGTAACAGATTGGGTTAGACTAGCACCTGAAGAACTTCAAAAATGGCGCGAAAAGTTGGCGAATAACAAAGGAGACATTATTAATTAGTTTCCGTAATGACTTTTTAATTTAGATGGAAATGAAACGCTGTAATAAAGACAATAACGAACCATAAACAACAATAAAAAATAGAACCATGAGAAAAATAATTTCATTTATGCACATGTCGCTTGACGGTTTTGTAGCAGTTTGGTGTTTGATAAAATTCAGTTTTTGCTCGGTCAAGAACAATTTGTTGGCAGGGATAAACCATAACCCACTTTCAATTAAATAATGATAAATTTGTCCTAACGAAATTCAACTTTAATAATTTAACTTTTAAATACATAAATTATGGAAATGACAATTGAAACAACAAAAACAAAGACTCCGGCAATTTATCCCTCATTGCTGATATTTAAACTCAACAATCGTTTATTCCTGAATGCTTTGGAAGGAGTGACAGAGGAGCAATCCAAAATAAGAATCAGTGAGCATTCGAACCCATTAATCTGGATTGCAGCCCATACAGTTTGGGCGAGATACAACACGCTTAATTTCTTGGGAAATCCTACTGAAAATCCATTCAAGGGACGGTTTGATAATTTTAAACCTTTTGATACAAAAGAGGTTTATCCTACTTTGGAAAAAGTAAAAAGCGAATGGGAAAAGGCATCTCCGCTTTTAAAAGAAGCCCTACATGCTGTAACAGATGAACACTTGGCTGGCCCAGCACCCTTTAAGAATCCAACAGGTGATTCCACAATCGGGGGCACTATCGTCTTTCTTGCTCAACACGAAAGTTACGATATTGGACAAATGGCATATTTAAAAAAGTATTTCACCAAAGAAGCGATGAAATATTAGTTAATGGCTTGCATAAACAGGCGACATTAATCTCGGGGTAAAGATAAAAGCCACATAATAGCTTCGTCTTTTGAAGTAAAAGCACGGAAAGGATACTGAGGTTTGTTAAAATCGTTGAGAAAATTTGCTGCAAATTTATACAAGCTGTTTTTTACTAACACCGCGGTACCTCTAAATAATGGCATGTTTTTCACATTTGCAACAACTCGCTTCCCTTCATTGGTTATATCAATATTAGCTGCTTGGACATCTGCAAAAGTAAAGTAGGGTTTATATCCACTTAGCTTTTCAGCATAGAAAATAAGTTCGCGGACTTCCGGAAACCCTAATTGTGCACCTTCCTTATATATATAGTTAACAATGGGTTCTACGTATTTTATGTTAACATAAGGAAGATCTATCGTGTCCATTTTCTTGTGACTAAAATTATCCTTAAAGGTTATATTCTTACTCCAATAATCAAAATATCCTCCGTTTGTTCTTCACCTCTTCATACAATAAGTTCGCCACTTTAGTGTTTAATGAACTACCTAAAGGTAAGTAACATCATGACATTGACAGTAAGTGAAGATGTACCGACCTGATATTAAATCTTATTAAAGGCCCACCATTGGTCAGACGGATATTTTTCACCTATTAATATGGGCTCGCCAATTCTGGGAGTGGTGATTTTTACATTTAATTCATTTGCTTTCTTTACAACTCTTTTTATAGGATCATCCCACGGGTGAAGAGAAAGAGAGAATTTTCCCCAATGAACTGGGAATAATATTTTGGCCTGTAGGTCAAGACTTGCTTGGACAGTTTCTTCCGGCATCATGTGAATGCTTTTCCAGGCTTCATTGTATTGTCCGGATTCAAGGATGGCAAGATCGAATGGGCCCTGTTTTTCTCCTATATTCTGAAAATGGGTATCATAACCACTATCTCCGCCAATGTAAATAGCACAATCCTTCGTTTTTAAAACAAAGGATGACCAAAGGGTTCTTGCCCGCGAAAATCCTCTTCCTGAAAAATGTCTGGCTGGTGCAGCGTATATTTGAATGCCCTCCACCTTTTCAATGCTTTCATTCCAATCCAGTTCCGTAACCTTATTCATGTCAATTCCCCAGTATTCAAGGTGGGATCCCACTCCCAAAGAGGTAATGATGTGTTTGGTTTTATTTTGAATCTTTAGTATTGTCTTGTAATCACAATGGTCGTAATGATCATGAGTAATGAGGAGGATATCAATTTCGGGCATGTCCTCCGCTCCGTAAATGTTACTCCCGTCAAAATTCTTAGCAGATTTAAGTTTGAAAGGAGAAGCATATCCACTGAAAACCGGGTCAACCAGAATGTGTTTGCCATTAATTTTCAATAGATAGGATGAATGGCCAAACCAGACGAGTACCGGGAATCCTCCGTTGGGTAGATTTTTAAGGTCTGTTTTAACGGAGGGCAATGGAAATGCAGGCATCACAGATTTAGGTTTATTAAGAAATTTCTTAAAGGTTCTGAATAAATCCCTCCTTTCTTCCATAACCTTAGTTATATTGAGGTTTTGAAAAATATCATTTTTGTAGTTTGCAGATTGTTGAATTTTATTTAATCGTTCACCCCAGGGATTTTTACCAATTGATTTTAATAGTGCCATACTGTAGCTAATTGTTAATTCGTCAGACGAAGATAGAGATGGGATATTTCATTTTATTTAACAATGTTTTAACCTTTTTTGCACCCCAGAGTAGCATGTCATTTAAAATATAAATTAAATCGTAGCCTTTGCACATTTGTTTCTATTTTTATTGATCGAGATAATGTTTTTCCAGGTACTGTTGATCCGGTTCAAAAGAAGTAATTGATTGAGAGTGCTAAGAACTAATCGCTATTAGATGCCTGGGTATTAGTGGAAATTCACAGATAATAGAACTAAAAAATGGTAACAAACATCTCTACTATTCTCATCAAAGCACCCATTGATAAGATATGGGATACACTCACCAAGCCGGAGCTGGTAAAAAAATGGCAATTCGGAAGCGACCTGATTACTGACTGGAAAGTCGGAAGTGCAATCAGATTCAGGGCGGAATGGGAGGGTAAAGTGTTTGAACAGTGGGGTAAAATATTGGAAGTGATGCCATATCAGAAAGTGAGGTACAGTCTTTTCGCTCCGCGTCCGGACCTTGAAGATAAAGCCGAAAATTATTTCGTTATGGAATATGCGCTGACTAAAGAAAGAGAGGGAGTAAAACTTGAAATTATTCAGGAAGATAATCGGCCAGGTGCGGTTCAAGAAAAACCGCAAGGCGAAGAAAATCCTGTGCTGGTAGCATTAAAATCGTTGGCTGAGTTATAATTTAGGCTAAATGGTAACTGGATCAATCTTTACAGAAGTCATAGTTAATGATCCAGCGACTGCCTTATCATTAAATAAATTCACCTTTTCGTTCTCACTTTTTAATGCCAAAGTATATAAAAGAGGCAAATAATGTTCGGGTGATGGAATTGCCAAGTTATAGGCTTTTCCCTGTGACTGATAATTTATTAGCGATTTGTGGTCGCCTTCAAGAATAAATTTTTTCATTTTTTCACTGGCTTCCAATGCCCAATCAAAAGCATAATTGGGTGCGTTCAACTTATCCCATGCCATAAGGCCGAGGTTGTGAACCATGTTTCCGCTTCCCAGGATTAAAACTCCTTTGTTACGTAATGTAGTAAGTTCTTTTGCTAAATCGTAATGATGCTGTGGTGCTTGGCTGAAATCCAGGCTCATTTCTATTACCGGAACATCGGCATTTGGAAATAGCTGTTTAATCACGCTCCATGCTCCGTGGTCAAGCCCCCAATTATTATCCAGACCAACCTCTGTCTTTTTGATAAGACTTTTCGTCTCTTTAGCCAGTTCAGGACTTCCCGGTGCGGGATATTCTACAGCGAATAATTCTTTTGGAAAACCACCAAAATCGTGTATTGTTTTAGGTTTTTCCATCGTGGTTACGAAAGTCCCTCTGGTTTCCCAATGTGCAGAAATACACAGAATAGCATTTGGCCTTGGTAACGTCCGGCCTATTGTTCTCCATCCAGTTACAAACTCGTTTTCTTCAATGGCATTCATTGGGCTTCCGTGTCCCAAAAATAGCACAGGCATTTTATCTGTTTTTGAAAACGGATCGGTTATTTTACTCAGGTCATTTAGTTTCATGGCTGATTTTGTTAAAGGTAAAAGTGCTGACGTTGGACAAAGATACGTATTGAAGAAAAATCGGAGACCTGTCGAATATTCAGTAATTTTAACTTTTAAAACTGAATTATAAACGACTGGCATTTACTCCCAATGTACAATGACAAAATTTAAGAAAACCTTCACACTTGGAGCTGATTTAACGGTAAACCGCTTAGGATATGGGGCAATGCGTATAACTGGTAAAGGAGTTTGGGGAGTACCTGAGAATAAAACGGAAGCCATAAAAGTTTTAAAGCTTGCGATAGAATTGGGAGTTAACTTTATAGATACTGCAGATAGTTATGGCCCAAATGTATCTGAAGAATTGATAGCGGAGGCACTTTATCCTTATCCAAAAGGATTAGTAATAGGAACAAAAGGTGGATTTTTAAGATCAGGGCCGAATTCATGGGTTATAGATTCCAGTCCGAAACATTTAAAAGAGGCATTAAACGGGAGTTTGAAAAGGCTCAAATTGGATTGCATTGATTTATACCAACTCCACCGAATTGATCCAAAAGTACCGGCAGAAGAAACGTTCTCTTTTTTACAACAAGCGCAAAAGGAAGGCAAGGTAAAACATGTTGGACTTTCAGAGGTAAGCGTGGATGATATTAAAAAAGCGCAGAGTTATTTCAAAGTGGTTTCGGTACAAAACAAGTACAGCATTGATTATCGCCAATGGGAAGCAGTACTTGAATATTGCAGCACGAATCATATTGCATTTATTCCCTGGAATCCTATTAATGCCGGGAATTTAACAAAAATGGAGGGATTGAAAAAAATAGCAGATCTGTATCATGCAACTATTCCGCAGGTAGCACTCAGTTGGTTGCTGCGTCATTCAAATAATGTGTTACTGATACCCGGCACCTCTCGTGTAAGCCACCTGGAAGAGAATATGAAAGTCGCATCCATTGAGCTTACTGACAGTGAAATGAAGGAGCTTGACGGCATTGTCCAGTAATCGAGCTGGGCTTGCCGCTTGCCTGTTACTTTAACTCAGACTTTTTAAAATAGCGTTTTGATAGATTAAAAAAATAAATTCTACATTTGTGTTAATGTCCTTAAGTATACGAAGATCTTTTTCTTTATTTTTTTTATCCCTATTCCTATTCCCGTCTATTCAGGTTGGGATACACGAATTTGCACACCGTTATGATGCTGTATGCTTTGTTCACACTGAAAATCACTTTCACAAACAGGAGCACAGTTGCCCTATTTGTGATTTCACCCTTTCATTAACGGGGTCATTACCCGAAAGCACAGTTATACCTTCGGCTATATCGTTTCCAAGTACCTATTCAAATTATGTTTCCTGCTCTTTACCAATTTCAGCAGATTTTAATTATTCTCCGAGAGGTCCCCCTTCTGTTTAGTTTGACTTTCCGAATTGTTTATTGCCTTAAGTACGCACTTGGGCTTGGGATTTTTGTTGTGCCATGAGCACAATTCAAATTCTGGCAATAGCATACATTTTACAAACTAAATAATTATACAAATGAAAAAAACATGGATTTACCTATCGGGTTTTGCCGTTATGGCAATTGCCTGGACTATTTTAACATTCGAATCATGCAAAAAGCCGGAAACGATTGTTACACCGGCTCCTCCAACGAACGAATTTCTTACAACCGTTATCTTCCGGTGCATCAACACTGCAGCTCCTTTTGATACTACTACTTCAATTTGGAGAGAACTCAATCCCAGTGGATCACTGCCACCCGATACTTCAAAGGCTGTTTTGAATTACAAAAAAAACAGCCAGTATGTGTGTAATATTTACATTCTTGACGAAAGCAAAACGGCGACCGATTCATTGGTGTCGACTAATTTTAATATAAACAAGCTTCCTTCAACGACAGTAAACGTAACAACTGAAATCAGGTCAAGGCAGAATTATCACCTTGTTTGCTTTAATGCAACCGGTGGAATTGCCACAAACTGGTCGATAGTCCGTACAGATTATGATACGAACACCCCCCCCTTACAGGTTGGTTTGAATGATAACGTGACCACACTCGCTGTAAGTGCCGGCAGATTGGAGGCTGCTCTGCACCATCAGCCCAACGTTAAAAATGGCACCTGCGGTCCCGGTACTGATGATTTTGATGTTTTCTATACTGTAAATATTCAATAAAATAGTTAAAAACCAGAAATATGAAAAAACTAAAAATAGTTATAGCACTGTTTATTATAGGTGTGGCTGCATATTCGCAAACTACCGACATTCCAACTGAGAACAACGGTTTTATTGGCGTTTTTGGAGGTTTAACAGTTCCGTCCGGGAATTGGACCCATGTCGCCTACAACGACAATACTTCCGGTTATGCGGGCAATGGGTCGACTTTTGGTATCGAAGGAGCCTGGTACTTTTCAAAGTGTGTAGGGATCGGAGGTATGATAAGCTATAGTATATTTAGTTTTAAGGGTATTGATTCGCTTTCTGCAGGGTACCAAAATTCATTTGATGTTGACCAGGTAACAACCATGGTAAATGGAGGATACAGCATGTGGACCTTTATGCCCGGAATCTATTTGAGATGCCCATTTGGGAATAAGTTCTCAATTAATGCAAAGTTCCTTGCCGGATTCACAAGTGCAACCACTCCGACCATTACCTGCGACGTTTTTGACGGAGGAAGGGACGACGGTATTTTTACCCAACAGGCTTGTACTGCAAATGCTTTCGGATACATGGTCGGACTCGGTGTTAGCTATAGCATTCGTAGTTGCTTGGCACTGAATCTTCATGCCAATTATTTATCCACTCAACCTGATTTTTACATAGATAACATCAATCGTCCGGCAAATGTTGGAAGATTGATAACTGAGTATAATCAGCCCTTGAATACCATGAGTTTCACTTTAGGAGTAGCCTATTTGTTTCTGAAAAAGTAAATAGTTGATCTGAAATGAGGTGTGGTTTGATTTTATTTAATTGTTTGATTTTGTCCTGCGCTTTATTTGCGCAGGACAAATCTTGCAATCTATCGCTTTCTGGAACCGTCGTTTGCGCTAACGATGGGAAGCCTTTAAGTTTTGCAGCCCTTGGTTTTTTAAATACAAACCAAAGTGCTACCACTGATGAAAACGGAAAGTTTAAAGTCCAACATGTTTGTCCGGGAACATTTCACCTTGAAGCCTCTGCTATAGGGTACAGAAAATTGGATACCATACTCAATATGGTTTCTGACCGGACAATAGCATTGAAAATGCAGTCTGACACTATTCATTTAGAGGAAGTACACATTACTGGCAACAAAGTTGAGAAACAGGGAGTTGAAACAGTAACGAAAGATGAATTGTCAGGCGAAAAACTTAATCAGACGCGCGGAGAAAATTTGGGCGACGCTCTTAAAGAAATTTCGGGAGTGGATGTTATACAAACTGGAGCTACCATTACCAAACCTGTAATCCATGGTTTATACAGCAACCGCATATTGATACTTAATAATGGCGTCAGGCAAGAGGGGCAACAATGGGGAAGTGACCATGCTCCGGAAATAGATCCTTTCATTGCTACAAAGTTATCAGTTATAAAGGGAGCTGCTAGTATTCGGTACGGTTCTGATGCCATTGGAGGAGTTGTACTGGTTGAACCAGCCGATATGCCCAAACTAAAAAGTTTGGGCGGGGAAATGAATCTTGTGGGAATGGATAACAACAGGCTATATGCTGGTTCAGGTATTCTTCAAGGAGCTTTTGATAAAAAACTAACCGGGCTTAGTTTTCGCATTCAGGGGACTTATCGTCAGGCCGGAAATATTGAGACACCTCATTACATTTTGGATAATACCGGGTTATTGGAGAAAAACTATTCCGGTGAACTGAGTTATGAAAAGGGACACAACGGAATGAGTATATATTATAGCCAGTTTTACACTCAACTTGGTATTTTTACCTATTCAGAGGCAAGTAATGGTGCACAGCTTTTGCAACTATTTTCTCAGCCGGAGCCTACCAATTTTCCGTTATCCTATTACCTTAAAAACGGGTTTTACACTATTAATCGTGGGTATCAGCTGGTAAATCATGATCTGCTTAAAGTCAACGCTTTTACTAAATACAGCCGACTGGGGAAACTGTCAGCAACCTTTGCCCGTCAAACGGATGCCCGGCAAGAGTATGATCTGGATGTTCCATATTCGGTTAATGGAAGCCTTGACAATGCCCCTCAAAATAATTTTGATCTGACTACCCATACCGGGGAGCTTATTTGGGAGCATAACAGCTGGCATAATATTTCAGGAAGCGTAGGTGCAAGCTTTTTTACAATGGGAAATGTCTATACAGGATTGACGTATGGCCCTCTCATTCCAAATTTCAGAAATTACAGCGGGGGCCTTTATATCATTGAAAAGTGGAATCTTATGAATAAATTGACAATTGAAGGCGGATTGCGCTATGACTATCAGTGGCAAAGAGAGTACCTGCTTAACCTCAACACGTTAATTGAATTTACTCCAACCCAGCAATATGAAAGCCCAATAGCAACTATTGGAGCCATTTACAGATTTACTCCTAAGATTAGTCTTAATGCAAATATTGGAAATGGATGGCGAGCACCCTCAGTATATGAATTGTATGCTTTTGGTATTCATGGGGCCACTCAGACCTTTGAGGTCGGCGACAGTACGCTTAAGGTAGAAAAGTCAACGAATTTTACGACTTCCGTTCATTATGCGGGTGAAAAAATTGAAGGGGAAGTCGGGGTTTATGCAAATGTCATTGATAACTATATCTATTTAAAACCTACGCTTACGTATCGTCAAACCATTGATGGTTATTACCCGCAGTTTGATTTTACTCAAACCAATGCTTTGTTCAAAGGCGCTGATCTGGATGTAAAATACCATATTACTAAACAACTGACGTATGAACCAAAGATTACACTGGTTTTTGCCAATGATTTAACCAACCACAGTTACCTGATTTTAATCCCTCCTCAACGGATTAAAAATACCCTGGAATACAGATGGGCCAAATTGGGAAAGTTGAAAAATGCGTTTGCAAGCATCAGCAATCTGATTGTACCCCGGCAAACCCGTGTTCCTCCCAATAGTGATTTTGTTTCCCCTCCCAAAGGGTACACGATTTTTTCCGCTGCCGTAGGATGTACCATTAAGTATAAAAAACAAGATATAACGATCAGCCTGCAAGGAAGCAACCTTTTGAATACAGTTTACCGGGACTACATGGATTTCTTTCGATATTATGCTGATGAACCTGGCAGAAGCATACAACTGAAGATTCGGATTCCTTTTGATATTATTCCAAATAAAAACATACAAGAACTGAATGATTAAAATTAACTTCTAGTGACAATGCATCTTCGGGCTCCGTTCCTATTCTTAAGTTTGATCATCCTAATGCATTTGGGCTGTGAACAACCCAAAACCCTTGAAGAAAAACTTATCGACACTAAAGAAATGCTGAAAAAACAAGATTCAATATTGGAAATGGAGCATTCTGAACTCGAAACCGAACATAGGCAATGGGCAGAAAAACATCAGCAAAGCACAGGTACTGGAAACGATACAATCTATAATCGATGGGAAGAGGGCCATAAATTGATGATTCAAAAACACACCGAAATAATCGAACGGCATAAAAAACTGTTTGAAGATTATGCAGTAGTAGAAAAAAGATATCGAAACAAGGAAATGGAAGATCTTGCGATTCAAGAGCAAATCAATTCTATTTTACGGGACCTGGAAGAGATTAAACAGGATCATGAATTAATGAAGGTGGACCATGAAAAAATGAAAGCGGAGCACGAAGCAATGTTAAACAAGAGCTATTCTATCCATCAATGGTGACTCCATAGTTTACTCGATTTTGAACGGTCTGAGGGATGTATTGGTGACGAAATAATTGACATTAATTTTAACTCACTTTCTTTCCTTAATTGCCTTAGCCCTCATTACGCGAGACACTTTTTTGAATTTATTCAATTTCTCTTTGTCACTATACCTGTCAAGAATTTCATCAAAATTTTTCGTTCTGTTTTCCAAAATCATCCGGCTGTGCTTTATTTCGGTGTTACTTAAAAGCTGCAAAACCAGATTTTTGTCATCTTCATTTACATCCTGGAACATGAAAAAGCCTATTGTGCTTAATTTTTCGAAGCATTTAAATAATATACCTTCTCCCTTTTGAGTCAACTTGACCAGAACAGCTCTCTTGTCGACTAAATCATTTCTTTCAGAAATCAACCCGGCTTTTTTCATTCTTTTTAACATGTCAACCCCGGTTGATTGCTCAATAAAGTTTGCGTTTATTACGTCTATTTTTTTTGATTCTTTCTTAAAAAATATGGAATTTAAAAGTAAAAACCACTCTGGTTCAATCCGATCCTCCTTTTCAGAGGAAATCTTAAAATAGTAGAAGTTAATTGCAGAAATACGACTTAACATCTTTAATAGTATTGAATTGATGCTAGGAGGAACCGCTCCTCCCGAAAATATAATACCCTTTCTTTCCTCTTCCCGTTTTTTAATTAAATAAAATCTGCAAAAATCTTCAATGGAGGCATTGGAATGTTTGCTTTCATAAGCATCCCACTCATTTACAAGCTTAACTAATGGCTTCATTTATAGGAAATTTGCTTCAAAAATACAACTCGTCGAAAATATTGTATATTAAAACGATAATAATATACCTTTGCAAATATAAAACGAAAATAGTATAACTTTGAAAATATAAAGCGAAAATGATTTAAATGGATAGGTCTATATAAAAATAGACTGAGAAGGATATGATAGCCAAATTAGAACACGTTTCAAAAGAATACAAGGTGGGGGATCAGCGTTTGATTGCTTTGCAGGAAACGGACCTGGTAGTGAATCAGGGCGAATTATTACTGATCATTGGTCCTTCAGGGTCCGGAAAAACTACATTACTCTCCTTACTGGGTTGCGTAATATATCCAAGCACAGGTAAACTATGGGTGAACGATCAGTTGATAAATGAAATGAATGAAAATCAACTGGCCCGTCTTCGCCTTCATTCAATTGGTTTTGTATTTCAGAATTTTAATCTGCTTGCACCATTAAATGGCGAACAAAATGTATTGATGCCTTTGCAGTTAAGAGCTGAAAATTATCGTACAGCGATGGAAAAGGTAAATCATGCGTTAGAACTCGTTGGGATGACTGATAGACGAAAAAGTTTACCCAGGGAGCTCTCTGGCGGACAACAGCAACGCATTGCCATTGCCCGCGCCCTGGTCACTGACCCCAAACTTGTTTTATGCGATGAACCCACCGCTTCGCTGGACAAAGATTCTATGGTCGTTGTAATGAAAGAGCTCAGGAGCCTTGCCGATAAAGGAAAGGCGGTGGCAGTTGTTACACATGATCCCCGCTTACAGGAATATGCGCATCGCATTGTTGAGGTAAATAACGGTGTGGTAACCGAGGTAGAATCCTCAAAAGATCTTTTTTCCCCTAAAAAATAATGCATATGAACAGGTACAATTCCTTATTCGCTTCCATCTTCTTCCTAACACTTTGCTTTTGTTCCTGTGGAGGAGGCGAAAAAAACAAAAGTGGGTCTCTTTCCGAGGATTCACTTTCCAGGACGGCGAATGTCAACCAGATCATCGGTGTTGCTACCATTGAACCCAAATCCCATATTGTTTCTCTTTATTCTGAAACTGGTGGTATCGTAAAAAGGATCAACCACGATATAAACGAAGAACTGAAAGCAAATGAAGTAATCCTGGAATTGGAAAGTGATGTGGAGCAGGCCCAGTTGGAGCAGGCCCAATCCAAATTGGCTACACAGAAATCAACTATCGCTTCATCAAAAGCGCAGCTTGCCTCTGTGGGAGTCAAACTTGAAAATGCGAAATTGAATTATGAAAGAAATCTGAACCTCATAAAATCAGGGGGAGTTACCCAGCAAGCCCTGGATGACAGCCGTTTTTCCTTTAATTCCCAAAGCGCTGATAAAATAGGTACTGAAGCCAGTTTAAAACAGCAGGAAGACCGTCTCCTGGAATTGCAGGCAGATATCAATTATTATGAAAAAATAGTGGAACGAAAAAAAATAAAAGCTCCTGTGGATGGAAGGCTGCTTTCCATGGATGTAAGGGTGGGGAATAATGTAAGTACCAACCAGTCTCTCTGTGATTTTGCTCCGGATGGCCCGCTCATGGCAATCACGGAAGTAGATGAGCTTTTTGCTAATAAGGTAAAAGATGGGATGAGGGCTTATATACGGCCCCAGGGTAAGCTTGACACCCTTGCAACCGGTAAAATTTTTCTGACATCTCCCTACCTTCGGAAAAAGTCCTTGTTCTCCGATGATGCAACCAATATGGAAGACAGACGGGTACGTGAGGTAAGGGTATTGTTGGACGAAGGGGGAAAAACAATTATCGGAAGTAGGGTAGAATGTGTTATACTATTACAGTAATCAATTAAAATGTTTAAAACGGCATTAAGATTTATTTTGTACGATAAGCCCAAATCTATTGGAGCTTTAGCCGGTACTATTATTTCGATTTTTTTGATCGGGCAGCAGGCAGGGATATTTATTTTCCTGATCAGTGCAATGTCCAGCCTTGTCCAGAACAATTCTGAATATATCTGGGTTGTAGACAATATGACTACCAATATAAATGCTCTGGCGACATTAGACACAAGGGTTGGGTACGAGTTAAAAAGCATTGAAGGGATAAGACAGGTTTACCCTCTGGTTGTCACTCCCGGAGCGGCAAGGTTTGAAAACGGGAAGTCATCAGGAATTACACTTATAGGAGTGGAGGCCCCTGTATTTGCAGGAGGCCCATGGGCTCTTTTTAATGGCAAAAAGGAGGATATGCTCAGGGATGAAGCGATCATTACGGATTATTTTGATAAAGCCTCATTAGGGGATATTCGGCCGGGTCAGTATTTTGAAATAAACGGTAAAAAGGTATTCAATGCTGCCCAGTCCAAAGGAGTCAGATCATTTGGGGGGATTTACACTTTCACTACAATCGAACGGGCAAGATACCTGGGAAATTTCTCAACTGATAAGGCCAGCGCTTTTCTGGTAGAATTAAAAAACAAAGAAGAAGAACAAAAAATAATTAATCAGATCAATGCCACAATGAAAAGTGTAAGAGCCTGGAAAAGTGATGATTTTGCCAAAGCCACAATTATTACCGTATTGAAAACTTCCGGTATTGCCATTTCATTTGGCACACTCATACTCTTTGCCCTGATTGTGGGTTTTGTAATCATCGGTCTTACACTATACTCAGCGGCAATAGACCGTATAAAGGATTATGGAACGCTAAAAGCCATAGGAGCCACAAATGGATATATTCGGAAACTGATCATTACCCAGGCATTGATCATCGGAGTGCTCGGATTTTGTATAGGAATGGCTTTAGTCGAAGGATTCAGACATGGTATTGCGAAAGCTGGAACAATTTTCAACTATCCGATGTGGCTGAGGTTTTCTTTTTTCGGAGTTACTATTGTCATTGCATTGTGTGGGAGTTTGTTTGCGATAAAGCGCATAACCAGTCTGGAACCTGCTCAGGTATTTAGAGCATAATGTGATTGATATGAAGAAATACTTATTTATAATACAGCTAATAGCAGGTTCTGCCTTCATTTTCGGTCAGGACAAAAAGGAGTTGTCACTGGACGAGGCAATTCATCGGGCCATAAGAAACAGGTTGGATTTGAAAATTCAACAGGTGAATCTGAAGATTTCAGAAAGTCAGGTGAAAGAAGTGACGGCTCGTGGTCTTCCCCAGATTAGTTCCGACCTTGACTTCAGGTATAATTCCGTTTTACAAACAAACATTCTGCCTGGAATTTTTTTCGGTCAGCCAAACTCAGAAGGGCGACCTGTACAATTTGGGACAGCCTATAATACGCTTTGGGCGTTTAACTTGAGTCAAAATATCTATAATCCAGTGAATTCAGGAGACAGGCAAATCGCGGAAGCACAGGTACATTATAATATGCAAAATGAAAAGAAAACGGAAGAAGATGTGAAGTTGGATGTGATGGAAGCCTATTTTACTGCCCTGCTCTGGAAGGAAAAGTCTGCGCTTTCAAAATCTAACCTGGATCGGACAAATAGTATTTATATAACAGGCAAGGATCAGTTGACACAGGGAGCCATTACCGCCTATGATTTACAGCACTACCGCATTGATTATGAAAATGCTTTTTCGGAAAATGAAAAGAATGTAAATAGCCAGAATCTTTCCTACAATGATTTATCGTATAAGCTGGGAGATGATACCATTCAAACCTATTCACTTAAAGACGATATCAACTCGCTTTTTATTCAGTATTCGGGGACAAATATAAACAGCATGGAAATAAAAAGACCAGAACTTGACATGGAGCAATGGCAATGGACGATTTATCAATTAAATATTAAAAAACAAAACCTTTCTTATATTCCTTCTTTTAGTTTTTACGCAAATTATACATTTCAATACCTGAATGCCGATTTTTCGCCCTTAACATCTTCCTATTGGTACCCCTTTAATTATTTTGGTCTGAAAGCAAGCATTCCAATTTTTGACGGTTTTCTGAAGGAAAGAACAAAATCTGAATATCAATTAAGGAGCGAATCTTCAAAGCTGAACTACGAAAAATTAACAAACGATTACCGGCAAGAAGCCCGAACTGCTCTTACATCCCTGAATAATGCAAATTCAGACCTGGATTATCAAAAAAAGAATCTGGACCTTGCCAATGAATTATATAAAATAGATACTGACAGGCTCAAGAATGGGAGCATTAAGCCCAATGACTTGAGCACTACTTATTACACGCTTCAACAGACGCAGACAAATTATTTAAATGCGGTCTACAACTACCTGGTTGCGGTCGTGCAATACAGAAAGGCCCTTGGAGTATTATAATTGATGCAAAATAATTATGGAAATTGGAATTGATAGTTTCGCGGCTGCAAGGACAGCCAATGATGGAGCCAACGCAGTCAATAATATGCGCTCAATGGCCGAACTGCTTGAAAGAATGGAACAAGCAGATAAAATCGGTCTTGATCTATTCGGAATCGGGGAGCATCACAGATCGGAGTTTCTTGATTCTGCACCGGCCGTTATTCTCTCCGCTGCCGCTGCCCGTACAAAACGCATTCGACTTACAAGTGCAGTTACTGTATTGAGTGCAGCCGATCCTGTCAGGGTATTTCAAAATTTCGCAACTCTTGACCTCATTTCACAAGGCCGGGCTGAAATGGTTGTTGGTCGAGGTTCATTTTCAGAAGCATTTCCGCTATTTGGCTTTAGTTTTAATGATTATGATGATCTTTTCGCTGAGAAACTTGATCTTTTGCTCGCCATCCGTACCAATGAAGTAGTTAACTGGTCCGGGAAATTTCGCTCTGCACTTAAAAACCAGGCAATTTACCCAAGGCCATTACAAAATCCAATTCCTATTTGGTTAGGCGTAGGCGGTACCCCGGAATCTTTTGTTCGTGCGGGGACCCTAGGACTTCCCCTTATGGTTGCAGTAATTGGGGGAGAAACGCACCGCTTTCGTCCTCTTGTGGATCTATACAGACAAGCAGGAAAAAAGGCTGGTCATCCTGTGGAGAAATTAAAGGTGGGTTTGCATTCACTCGGTTATGTTGCGAATTCATCGGAGGAAGCTGTTGCAGATTATTACCCAGGTTACGCTGAAACTTTTACAAGAATCGGAAAGGAACGGGGTTGGCCTCCTGTTAGTCCTGCCAGGTTCAATGCTCAAAATGGACCACTGGGCGCTTTGTTAGTAGGAGGCCCGGAAGAGATAGCTGAGAAAATTCTAAGACACAGTGATGCCCTTGGGGGGATTTCAAGATTTACTTTTCAAATGGATAATGCAGGCCTATCTCATGAAAAGTTATTAAAATCTATTGAACTGATCGGTAAAATTAAAGTAACCATACAAGCTGATCAGATTCATACGAATCACATTCATTAATCAAGTGTAAACACAATTCCGGAATTGCGTAACATATCCTGGCAATTTTTTTTTTAGTTTTGGTGCGGATGGCAAAATGCGAAGCATTCATGAACTCAAATAAAAAACAAAAACAAATGGAGTGAAAAATTCCATACGACCTTAAAAACTAAACAAATATATACAGATGAAACAGTCAGCAAAAGCACATTGGCAAGGAAATCTCAAAGAAGGAAAAGGATTTCTCAGTACTTCCAGTGGAGTATTGGAAAGAGCGAATTACTCTTTTAAAACAAGGTTTGAAGGAGGAGAGAAAGGGACAAATCCGGAAGAGCTGCTTGCGGCTGCTCATGCAGGCTGCTTTACGATGTCAGTTTCCTCATTGTTGACCAAAAAGGGGCTACGTCCAACATCATTGGACACCGAAGCAACGGTAACAATGGAAGAATTAAGCATTAAAAATATTCACCTTTCAATTACGGGTTCAGTAGATGGTATAAAAGCAGATGAATTTGAAGCTATTACAAAAGAAGCGGAGAAAAATTGTATTGTCTCAAAAGCCTTAACTGTGCCCATAACTTCAGAAGCTCATTTTGTTCTCGCTCCTGTGCAGTCGAAAACGACGGTTTAGAACTGAATATTTTTTTAAAATTTCAAATCGTGGTTTATTATTTTGCCATCAGCGAGTTCAATGGTCCTATCTGATGCTTTTGCAAAATCATTGTCGTGGGTAACTGCGATTATGGTTTGTCCGAACTCTTTGGAAATTCGCTGAAAAATATCAAAAACGATCTGCGTGTTTTTGCTGTCAAGGTTTCCGGTTGGTTCATCACACATTATTATTTTTGGATTATTAATCATTGCTCTGGCAATTGCCACTCTTTGCTGTTGACCGCCCGAAAGCTTTGCTGCTGGTTTCAAAGCCTGATCCTGAACTCCAAGGACTTCCATACTTTTATATGCCTGCTCTTCGATTTCTTTCGAACTATATTTTCCAAGTTTGAGTGCAGGGATCATAATATTTTTCAGGCAACTAAATTCGGGGAGCAAGTAATGGAACTGGAATACAAAACCTATATTTTTATTGCGTATGGCTGCTAATTTATCAAGTGTCTGTCCGGTTATTTTTTCTCCATCTATAAAAAGATCTCCTTCATATTCGGTGTCCATGGTAGAAAGTACGTAGAGTAAGGTTGACTTCCCGCTTCCTGATTTCCCTATTAGTGTTAGAAACTCACCCTGGTAAGCTTCAAAGGTAATGTCGTCCAATGCTTTAAATTTTACCGGATCATAAAAATATTTACCTATACCACTCGTTCTGAGTACACTGTTTTTTTTCATTACTTTCTGAAAATTTCAATCGGATCAACTTTAGCTGCTTTACGTGCAGGAATATAGCCGGCAAACAATGTCACCATCATTCCTACGCAAATTCCTTGAAATGTAACCAATGGTTCAAACTGAATTGGGAAATAACCAATGTCAGCTCCAATGTAGACGTGACTTAAAAGGTTGATCGAAATCGAAGAGAATACCAGACCAATGCATGTACCTAATATTCCCATTATTAATGATTCAAGAATGAATATCTTTACGACATCACTTCCTGAAAATCCTGTTGCCTTTAAAATAGCTATGTCATTTAGTTTTTGCGCAATAGTCATGTTCATAATATTGTAAATGCCAAAACCCGCTACAAGCAAAATTGCCCATGAAATACAGCCGAACATAATGGTTCTTATTTTTTTTCCGGCCACAAACAATTCATTCGCTGATTGCCAATCTTCTGCTGTGTATCCCGTTAGTTCATGAAGGAGAATTGCAAATTTTGAGGCCTGTTCGGGGTCTTTAATATCTACATAAATATCAGTTACATAATTTGGTCCTTTCCCCTGCAGTTGTTGAGCAGCGGCGAGGTTCATATAGGATTTGCTCTTATCTGTAAACGTATTACTGCTTTTAAAAATGCCTACCACTTTCATTAGTTTGATAACACCAATAGAAGATATAATACTGACGTTATCATACATCTTGAGACTTAACTTATCAGCAATGCCGGCCCCAATGATAATTCCATTAGGGGTATTTAATAGTATTTTTAATTCACCATCTACCATTGTTGATTGAATGTCAAACATGGCATTTCCTTCCATTATATTCATTCCAAGAGCATTTCCATCCAATTGTGATTTGCCGTTGTTGTAAAACAGATTTGCATTTACAAACAAAGCTGCTGACGTCACGTCTTTTTGTTTTTTAATATCCTCCAATAGTTTTAACGGGTTAACCAGATTTTTTGTGATATTGGATATTTTTGGATTGATGATTACTGTTTTATTATTTCCTGAAGAATCAGCCCTTAAGGGTTTACTCATTTCATCCTCCTTGTAAATCCGGATGTGAGGTGTTGTTTTAAAAACGGCATTATCCTGGTATCGGTTAGAGCCCATGACCAGTGAATTCATGAAAATATACATGGCGATACCTATGGTAACGCCTAATGCAGCTACCAAGGTTTGTCTTTTACGTGATAGTAAATGGGTAAGAGCTATTTCTGTATTTACACTGCGCATGATTTTAATTCGTTGTAATTACGGAATTTTCATCCAGGCCGCTGATGACCTCCACCAGATCGTTGGAAACAAAACCAGTCTGAATTGTTACCGCACCTTTGCCTTTTACATTTACTTTATTTCCATAACCCAGATAAATTTTAGGAATAACGAGTATGTTATTTTTTGTTCCAATGACAATATTTGCCTGTAATTGTGTGCCAGATATTTTGAAATCGAGCTGATCCATAAACCTTACTTTGCAGTAAAATGATTGAGCCTGATCGTCAAAGGCAGGGTATATTTCAGTTACCACTCCATTGTAATCTTTTGCTTTATTTGTATTAAGCTGAAGGATCACATTTTGCCCTAATTTAATTTTTGAAATATTAGTTTCATCGATACTCAATTTAGCATAGATATAATCCTGATTTCCAATGACGGCAATAACGTCGCCCTTTTTTACATAATCCCCCAGTTGCTTTTGTTTTTGAAAAACTTTACCACCGATTACTGCCTTTATTTCATTGTTTTCTTTTAAAACGATATTGACATCTGTCTGGGACTTCTGACTAATGAGTTGTTGCTCTGCCTGTTGCTGCAATAGTTTGTAGTTTTCCTGCAAGGCAGTTAAACTGGATTTGGAGTTTGCCAAAGCAAGTTCCATGTTTTCGTAATCCAATTTCGATACACTTTTCTCCTGGTATAGTTTTTTATACCGCTCCGCTTGCACTGAATCTTCTTTCAATTTCAATTTCCCAAGATCGATATTGGCGGATAATTGTTTAAGAGCGGGGGCATTCGGTGCAATATTTGCTCCTGCAATAGCCAAGAGCGCGTTGGCTCCTATTGCATTTGCGTCATTTTGTTTGTTTTCGATGATAGCTAAAATAGTACCTGCTTTAACCGTGTCTCCTTCAATAAAATTTAATTTTACAAGGTACCCGTCATTCTGCGCGGTGAGATTATATTGGTTGTCGGGCACAAGAATTCCGGAGGCAAATACTGTTTCCGTAATATTATTTCGTACAGGTTTGGTTTCAGTGAATTTTCTGCCACAGGAGTTTAGAATAGATAAGCCTAAAACAAGCAATATGATTTTGATTGACGTCTTCATTTTATGGTATTGTTAATTTCAATTTTAGATTTTGTATAAAGCAGGTTTGCAAGAGCGCTGCTGTAATTAATGCGGCTGTTAAGCATATCGTTGAATGCGGTGAGCAATTTATCAAAGGATAAAATGGATTGGTTATATTGGTTAAGGGCCATTTTATAATTCTCATTCTTTAATAAAAACACCTGTTTAAACATTGAAAACTGGGAAAAGGTCTTCTCGTAATCCAGCTGCAGTTGACCATTGTTTATATCATTCTGGAGTTTGTTATGCTCGAGGTTAATCAGTGCCATCTGGTAATTGACCTTTGAGTTCTGAGTTAATATGATCCTGTTAACATCAGGCAAAAAGAAGGTGACCTTAGCTCCTACATAAACAGCATTGAGCCATTTATCGTTGGGGTTATTATCAAAGAGTTGATTGTTGCTGTTTTGATAATATGAATTGGAATATAAAAGTGAAACTATAGGAAGATTGGACAACCTGTTCAGTCGGAGATCAGCTTTAGCAGTCTCTTCCTGCAATAACGCTGATTTAATTAAAAGCTGAGAATTTGGCTTAAGTTCAGGCTCAAATTGCTGGCCGTAATTCAGTTGTTCCTGCAGATGAACAGATGTATTTATTGGAATATCACATAATATCTTTAAACTGTTGTATTGTTGTTCAAGGGAAACCTGCAATTGTTTTAATTTGTCTTGTAGTGTAAGTTTGTTTATTGTCGCGTCATTTACATCCTGTTGCCGGATTTGTCCCTGGGAGTATTTGTTGGATACAATTAAAAGGAGTGTATCTGAAGAAGAAATATTTTGCTGAGTCAAATTAATCTGATCAAGGTAGGTGTCAATATTGTAATAGCAGGCAGCAATGGATTCAAAAAGTGATTTTTTGTTTAGCTGATTGTTCGCATTTGTAAGATCTACGTTGATCGTAGCGCTCCTTATCTGAGCCCATGTATTTGGATTAATTATGTCAATTTGAGGATTTACCCCAAAATTACTTACGTATTGTTGCCCAAGTGTAATTTCCTTAAATGTCCCCGGAGGGCCACCCAACAGATCCGCAGGAATAAAACTTACGGGCAATTTAGTATTATTGGTAAGCGTCAAGGTAACCGGATCGCGAAAATTCACCACATTGCCTATGGCTGCAATTTTTTGATATTTTGCGAGTAACGCCTGCTGGTTGTTTGTTTTTACAACGGAACTGCTTTTTTCCGCAAATGAGAATAACGAATCCAGACTTGAGAACGTTAATTCTTTCTGTGCGGTAACAATAAATGGCAAGCAGATAAGAATGATTATTTTTCCAAAATAGCAGTTCACTGTAAGATAATTTTATTTCTTTTTATCCTTCCACTTTTTCAGTAATAGTGGAACTTCGTTGTTTAT
>JABDFG010000008.1 GCA_013286655.1 Bacteroidota bacterium | reverse complement strand
GTTCTTCAATTATATAGTTATTAAACACAAGAATGAACTGATCATAAAAAAGCGCAAGGAAAAAGACATCTGGAAAAACCTGTATGATTTTCCGCTGATTGAAACCAAACGGGAATTAAAAGAACCTGAATTATTAAAAACAAAAGAATGGGCGGAATTAATGGAGGGGAATAACTACATTCTTCAGTCTGTTTCAAAGACCTATAAACATGTTCTTAGTCATCAGCATATTTTCGCTCGTTTTTGGGAAATACAAACAAAAAAGCCGGTGAAAACAGCAAAAAATTATCTTACGATCAGTCAAACCAGTTTTCATAAGTATCCCATTCCAAGGCTGGTTGATCGCTATATGTTTACTATATTTACACAACATGGCAGGAGTTAACAAAGTAATTTTAGTAGGCAACCTGGGTAAGGATCCTGAAATACGTTACCTGGAAGGGGGCGTAGGAATAGCGGAATTTTCCCTTGCAACAAACGAAGGTTATAAGGACAAATCCGGCAAACGGGTGGAACACACGGAATGGCACAGAATAGTGCTATGGCGGGGGCTTGCTGAAATTGCCGAAAAATACCTTAAAAAAGGAGCACAGGTTTATATTGAAGGGCGCTTACGTACAAGGGCATGGGAAGATAAAGAAAAGGTCAAGCGTTATTCCACTGAAATAATCGGAGATCACCTTATTTTGTTGGATAAAAAAGAAAGTACAGTTGTTCCTCCAAACGAATTAAAACAAGGATTCTAAAATCCGGGCATAGAATCCATTAATAGTTCCACGGATGATCTTCCTTTCTAACCAATAAGTACAATGCCCCCCGACCCTTTACTTTTTTACCCCACTCTTTTCACCACCGTTATCCTGAAACCATTTTCGCTCAGCATCGCCTTTGCCCTCTTAGGAATGCTGATCTTACTGGTACTGACGACTGCTATTTCGGCTGCCGAAAGTGCCTTTTTTTCTTTGGGCCCTGCTGAACTCGAAACATTAAAAACCACCGGCAGTAAGACGGATGCACGTATCATAGAGCTTATTAACCGTCCTAAACGGCTACTGGCCACCTTGTTGATCAGTTTGACATTTGTGAACATGGCCATTGTCATTTTATCAACCTTTGTTATGAACGAATTGTTTGATTTTTCAAAAAATCCTACCCTCGGTTTTCTGATACAGGTATTGGCGGTAACCTTGCTTATTCTTATTCTAGGTGAAATTATTCCCAAAGTTTATGCGATTCAAAATCCTGTTCCTGTGACCCGTCTGCTGGTTCTTCCTGCTAAAGCTGTTTTCCAGTTATTTTTTCCCCTGAGTTCTTTTCTGATATTTTCAACATCCCTGATTGACAAGCGCATTAAGAAAAAAACCCATAGTCTTTCTGTTGAACAACTGTCGCATGCACTGGAATTGACTTCTGAAGAAGAATTACCCCAGGAAGATCAGAAGCTATTACAGGGTATTGTAAAATTCGGAGATACCGATGTAAAACAAATCATGCACTCCCGTGTAAACGTAACGGCCTTCGACTTCCATACGCCCTATTCTGAATTAGTTAAAAAAATCAAAGAATCCATCTACTCACGGATCCCCGTTTATAAAGGGTCTTTCGATACGATCGTTGGAGTGTTATACATCAAGGATATTCTGCCGCATTTTGAAAAGCCGGATTTTGAATGGCAAACGCTTTTACGTCCTCCTTTTTTTGTTCCGGAAAGTAAAAAAATAGACGACCTGCTGCGGGAGTTTCAGCACAATAAAATACACCTGGCAATAGTAGTGGACGAATATGGAGGAACGTCGGGCATTGTCAGCCTGGAAGACATTATAGAGGAAATTATCGGCGAAATAAATGATGAATTCGATGACGATGACATTGTCTATTCTAAGTTAGATAATCTCAATTATGTATTTGAAGGTAAAGTGAACCTCAAAGATATTTACAGAATTCTGAACCTCGATGGTACCTCATTTGAAGAACACAAAGGTGAAGCGGATTCCCTGGCCGGATTTTTAATTGAGCTTGAAGGACGCATTTTAACACGAGGTGAAAAAGTGAACTTCAACAACCTTATCTTTACCATCGAATCCGCCGATAACAGAAAAATAAAACGGGTGAAAATAACTTTACCGGAATAAACTAAGGTGGAAAGTTAGAAAGTTGGAAAGTTGGAAAGTTGGAAAGTTGGAAAGTTGGAAATTGAATATTTTTAATTATGACTAAAATACAAACTTTCAAACTTTCAAACTTGTTTGTTTCTTCTTTCAAACTTTCAAACTTATTTGTTTCTTCTTTCAAACTTTCAAACTTATTTATTCTTTTAATTTTTTTCTCTTGTAATTCCGACGAGGACTATATCCCAAAACCCCGGGGCTATTTCCGGATTGATCTGCCGGAAAAAAAATACCAGCCCTATATTTCCGACTGCCCTTTCAGTTTTGAAACGCCGACCTATGCATTTGTACACACGGACGATGAAAAAAATGCAGAACCTTGCTGGCTGAACATTGATTTTCCCCGCTTTAAAGGAAGAATCCATATCAGCTATAAACCGGTTAATAACAATATCCGCAAATACCTGGAGGATGCTCATGCATTGGCAGCTAAACACCAGATCAAAGCCTCTGCGATCGGAGAAAAGGTAATCAGGCGTGATTCGGCAAATGTATACGGGTTAATTTACGACATCGAAGGAAATGCGGCTTCTTCTCTGCAATTTTACCTGACAGACAGTACCCATCATTTTTTGCGGGGAGCACTTTATTTTATCGCTCCGCCCAACAGCGATTCCATTGCTCCTGTAGTTGATTTTATACGCAAGGACGTTTTTAGATTTATCCAAACCTTTCGTTGGAAAAGCCCCGTCACGCCCAAAGAACATGCAGCTACCGCTAAGAAATAAGAGAACGGGGCTGAGTACTGGCCACGATAGTCGTTAACGTTTTGATAGCCTCCTCCACTCCTTTGATGTTCTCAAATGTGAGCGTGAGTTTATTGGCATGTTCCTTCATTTTACATAGCCGGGTGTGTTGCTGTACATAGTTTAATACTCCAGAAAAAACAGGGCCCTGATAATATGCTGAATTCTGTTTGGAGGTAAAGTAAGCCACCAATTTTTTATTTTTTAATACAACCTTTTCAAAACCCAATCGAACGGCCAGCCAACGCAAGCGTACGGCACTGATCAGTTCCAGCGTTTGAGGGGGTATCTTACCGAAGCGGTCCCTTATCCTGCTTTCGAAAAAGACAAGGTCGTTTTCTGATTTTGTATCATCCAGCTCCCGGTACAAGCTAAGTCTTTCCGTAATATTGCCCACATAACTATCCGGAATCAGTATTTCAAGATCTGTGTCGATTACACAATCCTTCACATACAGTTGTCCTTCCTCTGAATCTTCCGTCTTCCGTCCTGGATCCTGGGTGCCGGATTCTGAATGAATTTGCTTATTACCGGATACCGGGTGCCCGGAATCAGATGCCTGAATTTCCGCTCTCAATTCCTGCATCGCTTCGTCCAGAATCTTCTGATACATTTCATAGCCTATTTCCGTGATAAAGCCACTTTGTTCGGCGCCAAGTAAATTACCCGCACCTCTTATGTCCAGATCCCGCATGGCAATCTGAAAACCACTGCCCAGATCTGAAAATTCGGAGATCGCGCGCAGCCGCTTTTGGGCTTCGCTGGTAAGCGCAGAGGGAGGTGGAGAAAGCAAATAACAAAATGCTTTTTTGTTGGAGCGTCCCACGCGGCCGCGTAACTGGTGCAGGTCACTTAAACCAAACGTATGCGCGTCATTGATGATAATGGTATTGGCGTTCGGAATATCCAATCCCGATTCAACAATTGTCGTGGATATTAAAACATCATAATCCCCGTTAATAAAATTCATCATGGCTTCTTCGAGTTTGTCTCCATCCATTTGCCCATGGGCAATAAGAGCTTTGACATTCGGACAAAGTCGCTTGATTAATAATTCAATTTCGACCAAGGTACCAACCCGGTTGTGAACAAAAAACACTTGCCCTCCTCTTGATACTTCATACATAATGGCGTCCCGGATGAGTTCCTGATTAAAGGGATGTAGTTCGGTCTGTACCGGGTAACGGTTAGCCGGAGGGGTATTGATAATGGACAGGTCGCGTGCTCCCATCATTGAAAATTGAAGTGTACGGGGAATGGGTGTCGCTGTAAGTGTCAGGGTGTCTACATTTGTTTTAATGGTTTTGAGCTTGTCTTTTACACCGACACCAAATTTTTGTTCTTCGTCAATAACCAGCAGACCCAGGTCTTTAAACCGCACATCTTTCCCCACAATGCGGTGAGTACCGATGATAATATCTATTTTGCCTTCTTCCAGTTTTTGCAGGGTGTCCTTTTGTTCTTTGGCCGATTTAAAACGATTGATATAATCAACGGTACAAGCCATTCCTTTTAAGCGTTCTGAAAAAGTCCGGAAATGCTGCAATGCCAAAATGGTGGTAGGAACGAGAACCGCCACTTGTTTTCCATCCACTGCCGCCTTAAAAGCGGCCCGGATCGCAATTTCAGTTTTGCCAAAACCTACATCCCCGCAAACCAACCTGTCCATAGGAGCCTGTTCTTCCATGTCTTTCTTCACATCTCGGGTTGCCTTTAACTGATCCGGGGTATCCTCATAAATAAAAGAAGCTTCCAGTTCATTTTGCAGGTAATTGTCCGGCGCAAAGGCAAAGCCTTTTTTGGCTTTGCGCTCCGCATAGAGTTGAATAAGGTCGAAGGCTATTTCCTTTACTTTTCGCTTGGTTTTCTGTTTGAGGTTTTGCCAGGCATTACTTCCCAGCTTATCCAGCTTAGGTGCTGCACCTTCTTTACTGCTGTATTTGGAAATGCGATGAAGTGAATGGATACTTACATACAGGATATCATTGTCCTTATATACCAGACGAATGGCCTCCTGCAGTTTACCATTCACCTCCATTTTTTCCAGTCCTCCGTAACGGCCAAGACCGTGATCAATATGTGTAATGTAGTCACCCGGATTAAGACCCTTAATTTCTTTGAGTGTGATGGCTTCACTGGTTTTGCTGAACGAATTCTTCACCTGAAAGCGATGGTATCGCTCAAAAACCTGATGGTCGGTATAACAAGCTACTTTGAGCTGTTTATCTACAAAACCCTCATGAATAGAAAGATGTATGGGGGCAAAGTCTGCACGTTCATTCATGATCGTACGTAAACGCTCGACCTGTTTTCCCGTATCCGAAAACAAGATGTTTTGAAACCCTTTCTTCACATTGTCATTCAGATCTGCTATCAACAGGTCGAAATTTTTGTTGAATACCGGCTGGGGGCTTTGCTCATATTGAAAGACTGCGCTTTCCTCGAAATAAAAACGATTTCCAAATTCAACGATTCTGAAATTCAGCAACTGTTCCAGGATCGTACTCCTGTCAATATAGCGCTCCTTTGGGGGAAGCTGTTCAATCAGTGTTTCCAGTTTCTCAAAGATACTAACCGCATGATCGTATTCCTTCTGGACCGTTTCCAGGATCCATTCGGCATCATTCATCCATACGACTGTTTCAGGAGGTATGTATGCTAAAAAATTCTGCCTGTTTTCTCTTAAAAGTTTGGTTTGGATATTGGGTATAACCGTAATAACATCCAATTGTTCGATGGAAAGCTGACTTACCGCATCAAAAGAACGGATGGAATCAACCTCATCTCCAAGTAATTCTATGCGATAAGGGTTATCATTCGAAAAGGAGAACAAGTCAATAATTCCTCCCCTTACCGAAAACTGGCCTGGCTCAACAACATAATCAACACGTTCAAATCCGTATTCCAGGAGCAGGTCGATAACAAAATCCGTGGACAGTTTCTCGCCCTTCTGTACCTGAAGGGTGTTTTTTAAAAGATGTGAGCGTGTGACTACTTTTTCTGTCAGGGCTTCCGGATAGCTCACAATGATCGTGGACTTATCTGCCTGCAATTCACCAGAATGAAGCAGCGTGGTTAACACTTCGGCCCTTAATAATATGCTGGAATTATCCACCTGTCCATATTCATAAGGATTTTTGCCGGATGCAGGAAAAAACAGCACAGAACTTTTACCAAACAAGTTTTCCAGGTCATTTAAAAAATAGGCGGCACTTTCCTGAGTGGGCAATATACATAAATGAGTTTTTTTAAACAGAAAGGCAGTGGCCGAAATGACAAAAGAAGCGGAAGATCCCACCAAACCTTTCAATCGGGCACGAGTCCGCCCGGACGATTTCAGCTTTTCAAATAGCTTTAAAGTGTTATCGTCAGTGGAGTATAATTTCAGTAACCCTTCTAAATTCATCAGCCTGCACTAAAATACTAAATATCCGCTCTCCTAAAATACGGGAAATAATTACTTATTATTTGAAAATAGGCTTGCAATCATTATCTTTAGTTATTGTAACGTTTCTTAAATTCCATTTTAATATGAAAAAATGTGTACATCAATTCATTAAGTCTGCAGGTTTGGGGATTATTCTTCCTTTGACTTTTGCCGGCAGCGCCCTCGCCCAGGATATTCATTTTTCCCAGTTTTATATGTCCGAGCTTACGCTTAACCCTGCCGCAGCTGGAGCATTTAAAGATATTACGGCAACCACCAATTACCGTAACCAATGGAGCAGTGTTAACAGTCCTTACAAAACATTTGCTGCCGCTGTGGACATCCGGGCTTTTCAGAAAAAATGGAAAAGTGCTTATTTGGGTTTTGGCCTGAATGTTTATAACGATGTGGCAGGGGATGGAAACCTGAGCACTACAATCGTCGATTTATCCCTGGCTGGTCACGTGAAACTAGATGAACACCAGATACTTTCAGCAGGTTTACAGGGTGGTTTTGGTCAGTTTAGTGTTACTCCGGGCAATCTGGTATTCGATAGCCAATATGACCCGGCCACCGGCAATATTAACCCCAATTCCGGCGAAAAATTCGCAAATACCAGTGTACTTTACCCTGACCTTGGAGCTGGTATATTATACCAGTACAATAAAGGCGAAATGTATGTGAGTGGTAATGACAACCTGCAATCCAATATTGGTTTTTCTGTTTCTCACCTTACGCAACCTAATCTTTCCTTTTATGGAGCTCCCATCGGCAACGATATACTCTACATGAAATATGTGGCACACGGTAACATGACCTTTGGCTTGAAAAATACTCCTTTGTCTTTAATGCCGGGTTTTGTTTATTACAGACAAGGGCCTGCCCAGGAAATTACCGCGGGCTCCTTGGTTAAATACACCCTGAAAGAGGATTCCAGGTATACGGGCTATGTAAAAGGTGCTGCGATTGCACTTGGTGCATATTACCGTTGGGATGATGCGGTCATCATTTCGAGTCTTTTAGAAATGTCTAACTATGCGATCGGCTTTAGTTATGATGTGAACGTTTCGGGCCTCCGCAATGCCAGCAACGGTCTTGGTGGGTTTGAAATAGCTTTGCGTTATATCAATCCGAGCAACTTCTTGTACCAGAACAAAGCGCGATTCTAATAAAGGATTAAAAATCATCTACTTTTTTGCAAAAAAGCCCTCCCGGCATATCGGGAGGGCTTTTTTGCTGATGATGGCTGGAATTTTTTCTACTGCAGAGTTTGGGTTAAATTTGTATACGCATGGACAAGTCTGAGCATCTGCATATTCTACTTTCTTCTCTTCCCGACAAGCCGGGAGTTTATCAATATTATGATGAAGACCATAAATTATTGTATGTCGGTAAAGCTAAAAATTTAAAAAAGAGAGTCGGCTCTTACTTTAACCGTGATCAGCACGAAAACAATAAAACGGCTGTACTCGTAAAAAAAATCTGCGATATAAAATTCATTATCGTGGATACGGAACTGGATGCTTTATTACTGGAAAACAGCCTGATTAAAAAACATCAGCCGCGTTACAATGTCATGCTCAAAGATGACAAAACCTATCCCTGGATCTGCATCAAAAATGAACGCTTTCCCCGTGTTTTTTCAACCCGCACGATCATTAAAGATGGATCCGATTATTTCGGGCCTTATGCTTCTGTCCGGATGATGCATGCGGTGCTGGACCTGATCCATAAACTTTATCCGCTGAGAAACTGTAACCTGAAGCTAAGCGAGGAAAATATCCGCAGTAAAAAATTTAAGGTATGCCTGGAATATCATATCGGTAATTGCAAAGGTCCCTGTGAGGGATTGCAAACGGAAGAAGATTATACTGCCAACATCGCGTTGATAAAAAATATTGTAAAGGGTAATATCTCTTCTGCCATCAAACAGATGAAAGTGCTCATGAATACCTATTCCGAAAACCAGGAATATGAAAAAGCCCAGCTTTTAAAGGAAAAAATTGCATTGCTTGTGAACTACCAAAGTAAATCCACCGTTGTTAGTCCGACCATCGACAATGCAGATGTGTTTTCAATCGTCACGGATGAAAAGAGCGGTTTTGTAAATTACCTGAGAGTAATCAATGGTGCCATCATACAGGGTCATACCGTTGAATTGAAAAAGAAACTCGATGAAACACCCGAAGAGCTCCTCTTGCTGGCTATTGCCGAATTGCGTTCACGTTTTGGCAGTAATTCGAAAGAAATAATTGTGCCTTTCGCGCCTGAGCTAAAATTTGAAGGAACCGAATACACCGTTCCTCAGCGCGGTGATAAGCGGCATTTACTGGAATTGTCCGAAAAAAACGTGAACTATTATCGCAAAGAAAAGGAAAGACAGGAATTACTGGTTGATCCCGACCGGCACACCAAACGCATTCTGCAGCAAATGATGAAAGACCTGCATCTGAAGGAAGAACCAAGGCACATTGAATGCTTCGATAATTCAAATATACAAGGTGCATACCCCGTGGCTGCTATGACTGTTTTCAAAGATGGCAAACCCAGCAAAAAAGACTACCGTCATTTTAATATTAAGACGGTGGAAGGCCCGGATGATTTTGCGTCTATGGAAGAAGTCATTTACCGGCGGTATAAACGTGTAGTGGAGGAAAATCTTCCTTTGCCTCAGCTAATCATAGTTGACGGAGGAAAAGGGCAGCTCAGTTCGGCGGTAAATAGTCTTGAAAAGCTTGGATTAATGGGTAAAGTAGGTATTGTCAGTATAGCTAAAAAGCTGGAAGAACTTTATTATCCCGGTGATCCGTTTCCGATGTACCTCGATAAAAAATCGGAAAGCTTAAAAATTATCCAACAGATCCGGGATGAGGCGCACCGCTTCGGGATCACCCATCACCGTAAAAAACGTGAAAAGGGAACGATCAAGACCGAGCTTACGGAAATTCCGGGAATAAGCGATAAGACAGCTCAAAAATTGCTGAAAAAATTTATCTCGGTAAAACACATCCGGGAAGCGACCACAGCGGAGCTAAGCCCGATTGTCGGCCCGGCGAAAGCGAAACGCATCCTGGATTTTTTTTCGAATCAATAACAGAAATGCAAGCCGGAAAATACATAACGGTCCTCTTCTTCCAGGTTTTTTGCTTCAGCTTTTGTACTGCCCAGAAAGACAGCGTAGATGAAAATATGCAAACTGCACTTAAACAGGACAGTCTTAAGAATTATAAAGAAGCTATTAAATTTTACAACAAGGCGGTCAAAACCAATACGGAAAATGCAACAGCCTGGCTGGGGAAAGCCAATGATAAATTTTTACTGGGGGAACGCAAGGCTGCATTGGAAGATCTCGCTCAGGCGATTAAGGTAAAACCTGATTATTCCGAAGCATTTAGTGAACGCGGCCTTATAGAAGCTGCTAACAGTGACCTGAAGTCTGCTCTCAGTGATTTAGATAAAGCGATTAGTTTGAATGGAAACAATGCAGAAGCTTTTGCGCAAAGGGGCATTTTAAAAAACAAAATGAAAAAAAACAAAGAGGCTATAAATGACCTTTCTATTGCACTTGATATAAAACCCAACCTTGTGGAAGCCATTATTTTCAGGGGGAAAGTCCGGCATGACATAGGGGATTATCAACTGGCCCTGGTTGATTTTAGCAAAGCCATTCAAATGGATAGTACTCATTTTGAGTTGTTCAAATTCCGTGGCAATACGGAATTTGAGATTCATGACTATAAAGCTGCTTTGGCGGATTATGATCAGGCGATTGGGTTAAATGACAAGGATCCCGATTTATTTATTGACCGGGCGGCGAGCAAAATAAATACCAGGGATTACAAGGGTGCCATAGAAGACTGCGATAAGGCGCTATCCATGGATTCAAAAAATCCAAAAACCTGGAGTTTCCGGGGAACCGCAAAAAGCGGAACTAAGGATTACAGAGGTGCGATAGAGGACCTGGACAAGGCCATCAAACTAAAACCGAATTTTTCTCCGGCTTATATTAACCGGGCGGCAGTTAAGTTTGCCACAGGTGATAAAAAAGGTTCCTGCGCCGATCTTATTGCAGCAGACAGTATGGGAAATGATCTGGCGAATGACTTGATTGAGAAGTATTGTAATTCAAGGGTGAAGTGAGAAGAAGCGAATAGCGAACAGCCAGTAGCGAATAGGGAAAGGCGAATAACCAATGAAGGGAATAGCGATTAGCCAATAGGGGAAAGTTAAGGAAAATATATTCCCTAATCGCTATTCGCTACTGGCTATTCACTTTTTTGTCGCACTTTCTCCTCATGTAAGAGGAGCGTTAGGTCTTCGATTAATTTGTTTACATCCGGCAAAGAAGTACCATCGTATATTCCCCGGATATGTTTTTGTTTATCAACCAGTATAAGTTGTTCGCTGTGGAGAAATCCTCCTTCTGCCTGTACATCTTCACCTGCAGGAAGCAGGTAGCCATTTATCGCAATGTCATAAATGGATTTTTTTGTGCCGGTTACAAAGGTCCATTTTTTAGGATCTGCATGAACCATTTGTGCATAGGCCTTTAGTACCGGAACACTATCGTGCTGCGGATTCACCGTATGGGATAAAATGAGAACAGCATCATTGTCCCTGAATTTTTCCTGCACGACGGCTAAGGTTGTCGCCATTTTAGGGCAAATGCTCTTACAGGTGGTAAAAAAGAAATCCGCTATGTAATAGTGATCCTCGTAATTTTTTTCGGAGATGGTATCTCCCTCCTGGTTTACAAACTTAAACGGAGGAATGCTGTGGTAAATGGTATCGGTAACTTGTTTGCCGTCGACTGTTTTAGTAACCGCTTCCCGGGGTCCGAAAAAAGGCACAATAGCTGCATTATGTGTGGCAACGGAAAAGAAAATAAAAATCAGAACCGGTAAAAGAAGTATGACAAATAATATAAGGGATTGTTTTTTCACTTATGACCAGCCTCTGCCCCGGCACCTTCCTGCAATTTTCCACTTTCTTTGCCTTCTTCTGTGGCCTCCTGGTGTTCTCCTCCTCCGGCTCTCTTATGCTCAGCAGCCTGCTTTACTACGTTTGGGTCCATATCCGCACGTCTGGATTGAGAATACCCGCCTTCCGTGATAGAAACCATGCATGCTAAATAAATAATAAATGTACAATAAGGAGCAAGGATCACCCATTTTAATGATTTTTTTTCATCTCCCAGGTGCATGAAAGAGAGTACAATGAAGGCGGCTTTTGCGATGGTAAAGAATATGAAGAAAAATTTCAGTCCTAAGGTCGTTGCGCGATGACTATCGAGTAAACCCCAGGATTCTGCATTAAAGCCAACCACCAGTTCGGCCAGGGTAATGGTAAGCATTATCCAGAACACGCGCCATAGTTTTTTACGGGTAGTTTTACCTACTTCTTCACTATGATGAGCCATCAGCTCGTATTGCGGGTAATCATCGTGGAATTCGGACATGCTTATTCAGTTTAAAGTTTAGTAGTTTAAAGTTTAGCACTTAACGTTTAATGTTCTTATAATAGGTAAAAGAAGGTAAATACAAACACCCAGACCAAATCCACAAAATGCCAGTAAAGTCCAACTTTTTCCACCATTTCATAGTGCCCGCGTTTTTCCATGATGCCTTTCACGACCATAATGAATATAACAATGTTGATGATCACACCACTAAAGACGTGAAACCCGTGAAATCCGGTAATAAAGAAAAAGAAGTCTCCAAATGCGGGAGGCCCATACTCATTGTGCAGCAAATTAGCTCCATGAAAAACCTGGGTAATGTATTTTCCTGATTCCGCATCCCAGACCTCCCGAAGTGCGCCATGCTCGGATCCAACAATAAAATGGTACCATTCCCATGCCTGAGAGCCAACGAACATTAAGCCTCCGATAATCGTTAATAATAACCAGATGATAACTCCTTTTTTATTATTGCGATGTCCTGATTCAACCGCAAGCACCATGGTAACTGAACTCATGATCAGGATGAAGGTCATTAAACCAACGTAGGCTAGCGGGATATGTTTTTCAACGAGCGGAAAGTGTGTAAATACATCGGCAGGAACAGGCCAGGCATCCGGGTATTTATGGCGCATAAATCCATAGGCACATAACAGGCCTCCAAATGTTAAAGCGTCAGAAACCAGAAAAAACCACATAAACAGTTTCCCATAGCTGGCTCTGAAAGGTGAAACACCACCTTGCCAGCCGTGTTCAACTTCATTTCCCGTTGCTGCGTGTGACATACAAAAAAGTTAAAGTTTAAAGTTTTTAATCCGACTGCAATTTTAACGAATTAAATACAAAAATAGAAATAAATAGATCCAAAGTCCATCTAAAAAATGCCAATAAATGGCACAAAGCTGTATCCCTAAATAATCCTTTGCATGATATCTCTCGGCTAAGGCTTTAAAATAAACCACCATTAGGGAGATTATTCCGCCCAATAAATGCAGCAGGTGCATAAATGTAATAATGTAAAAAAAAGACCCGGAGGCATTACTTCCCGGGCCTGTAAAATAAATGTGCTGACTGACCAGGCCCTTCCAGCCCCAGTATTGAGAGAAGACAAATCCTATCCCCAGCAGTAAGGTAAGCAGCATAGCTGTCTTGATATTTTTAAGCTGTTCATTTTTTGCGGCTGTCAGGGCCCAGTTCATCGTGATGCTGCTGATAATGATCAGTGCTGTACTGACAAAAAAAGCAAGAGGTATCGTGAACTGAAGCCAATCACCTTTCGCTTGTCTGACTACATAAGCACTTGTGAAACCGGCAAACAACATCACCATACCCACAATACCCAGCCATAAAAGGTTCTTAGCGACCTTTCTCCTTGATTGCCTCATTTCTTCGTTTATGTTGATCTCTTCTTCCATCATTTCTATTTATGTTAATATCACCCTGCCCTATTGGCTATTGGCTATTCCCTAATCTATTTCCCCATCATGATCGCCAGTTGAACGATCGGTAAATACACAAATGACCCAAACATCAGATTTTTTGCATAGTTTACCGTCAACTGGTTAAACACTTTTTGTGCCTGGTAGATAAATAATAAACCACAACTGGTAATAATAATTGCGGAAACAACTCCTGACATGCCAAAAAACACTGGGGTAAGACTGATGGGTAACAAAAACAAGGTATAAATCAATACCTGAAAAGCACTTGCTTTGTCCCGTCCTCCCGCGGACGGCAACATTTTGAATCCGGCTCTTTTATAATCATCGTCGAGTACCCAGGCAATTGCCCAAAAATGCGGGAATTGCCAGATGAATTGTATGGAAAAAAGAATCCAGGCCTGTACCGTAAAACTTCCCGCTCCACTTGTAGCAGCTACACAGCCCAATAATGGAGGAATGGCGCCCGGAAAAGCGCCGACAAAAACGGCAAAAGGAGTTTTCCGTTTTAAAGGGGTGTAGATCAGCACATATAGCAACAAAGCCAGTAATCCGAGTATTCCACTCAACAAATTAATACAGAAGAACAAAACAGAGGCTCCTGCAAAACCCATCAGAGAGGCTACCAGGACAGCTTCGTTAATAGTCATACGACCTTGTGGCAATGGCCTGTTGGCAGTTCTGATCATTAGCCTATCCGTTTCGCGTTCAATGATCTGGTTAAACCCATTGGAAGAGGCAGTAACTAAGAATCCTCCTAAGACGAGCCAGATTAATTTCATCCAATCGACGGGATGTGATACGGTGATATAGGAAATAGCGGCAGAAAATACAACTAAGCTGGAGAGTCTGAGTTTAGCGAACTGCACATAATCTCTTACTTTACTCATAGGAACTGCAATTTTACCAATTATTCGGCAAACCTCAACGGTTTTTCCTTAATTTCGCAACATGATTACACTTGACCACATAAAGGAACTGAAACAACGTACTGAAACGTTGGGGAGGCATCTTTGACATCCCTGGGAAACTGGAAGAAATACGGGAAGAAGAAGTAAAAACTCTTAATCCCAAATTTTGGGACGATCCCAAAAAAGCGGAAGATATCATAAAAGTTATCCGCTCCAAAAAAATATGGACGGATGGCTACGCCAGCATCTGCAAAAATGTGGACGACATGGAGTTGCTTTTTGATTTTTACAAATCAGGTGATGCTACCGAAAAAGAGATAGAAGTCCATTACAGCATTACCTTAAAACAACTGGAAGAACTGGAGTTTAAAAACATGCTCAGCGGTCAGGAAGACCGCTTGAATGCTGTTTTACAGATCAACTCGGGTGCCGGCGGAACAGAAAGCTGTGACTGGGCCAGCATGCTGATGCGCATGTACATCATGTGGGGTGAAAAAAATGGTTTTAAAGTAAAAGAGGTAGACAAACAAGATGGTGATATGGCCGGCATAAAATCGGTTGTGCTGGAATTTGAGGGAGACTTTGCATACGGCTACCTGAAAGGAGAAAACGGAGTTCACCGCTTGGTAAGGATTTCACCTTTCGACGCAAATGCCAAGCGCCATACCTCTTTTGCATCCGTATATGTGTATCCTTTGGTAAACGATGAAATTACGATTGAAGTAAAGGCTGGAGATATCGAGTGGCAGACCTCCCGGTCAGGAGGTGCGGGCGGGCAGAATGTAAACAAGGTGGAGACGAAAGTGCAGTTAACGCATAAACCGTCGGGCATTGTGGTGGTATGCCAAGTGGACCGTTCCCAAAGCGGAAATAAAGAGCGGGCAATGGTGATGCTTAAATCCCAGCTTTTTGAAATAGAGATGCGCAAACGAAACGAAGCGAAAGCGCTCGTGGAAGCCGGAAAGAAAAAAATTGAATGGGGCTCGCAGATCCGTAATTATGTTCTTCATCCATATAAGTTAGTGAAAGATATCCGCACGGACCATGAAACTTCAAATGCTCAGGCAGTACTGGACGGGGATTTGAATGATTTTATTAAATCTTATTTGATGGAATACGGTAGTTCGAACTAAACGAATGACACAACTTACCATTTACCACAACCCTAAATGTAGTAAAAGCCGGGAGGTTTGTACCCTGATCGACACTATGGGAATGGATATTGAAATCGTGGAGTACCTGAAAAGTCCTCTGAATGAAAAAAAGATCAAAGAATTATTAAAAAAACTTGGTATGAAAGCGGAAGAGATTGTCCGCAAAGGAGAGCCTCTTTACAAAGAAAAATACAAAGACAAAAAGCTAACGGAAACAGAATGGATAAAGGTATTAGTTAAAAACCCTGTTTTAATTGAACGGCCCATTATCGTGAAGGGAAACAAAGCAGTTATCGGCCGACCTGCTTCAACTATTGAAAAATTATTTTGATACCTTTAGAAACAACCAAATGACAAATTCAATCATGGCGACAGAAACGAACTTCCGCATTGAAAAAGATACCATGGGCGAGGTAAAAGTACCAGCCGATAAATACTGGGGTGCACAAACCGAACGTTCCCGGAACAATTTCAAGATTGGCTCGGAAGCCTCTATGCCCAAGGAAATCATTCATGCGTTCGCTTACCTGAAAAAGGCCGCCGCGATGGCAAATAATGAGTTGGGCGTATTGACAGCCGATAAAAAAGACCTGATTGCCAAAATATGTGATGAAATTCTGACCGGCAAATTGGACGAACAATTTCCGCTTGTTATCTGGCAAACAGGCTCCGGTACACAATCGAACATGAATGCCAACGAAGTCATTGCCTATCGGGCACATGTCGTTAACGGGGGGAAACTCACAGATGAAAAAAAGGTACTCCATCCGAATGATGATGTCAATAAATCTCAATCCTCAAATGATACATTTCCTACCGCCATGCATATTGCTGCCTATAAACTGGTGAGCGAAGTAACTATTCCGGGAATGGAAAAACTGCAGGCTACCTTGCAAAAAAAATCGGTGGAATTTAAAAGCATTGTAAAAATTGGCCGCACACATTTTATGGACGCCACCCCACTGACACTTGGCCAGGAGTTTTCGGGTTATGCACAGCAAATCAGCAATAGCCTGCGCACCTTAAAAAATGCTTTGCAGGCTGTCAGCGAATTAGCGCTTGGAGGTACGGCTGTCGGGACCGGATTGAATACCCCTAAAGGATACGATGTGCTGGTGGCAAAAAAAATAGCCGAGCTTACCGGCCTTCCTTTCGTTACGGCTCCGAACAAGTTTGAGGCCCTGGCAGCGCATGACGCAATGGTTGAACTCTCAGGAGCACTCAAACGCTCCGCCGTTTCTTTAATGAAGATCGCAAATGACGTCCGCATGCTCAGTTCCGGCCCCCGCTGCGGAATCGGTGAAATCAGCATACCGGATAACGAACCGGGTTCGTCCATCATGCCGGGCAAAGTCAATCCGACTCAACCCGAAGCCTTGACGATGGTTTGTGCCCAGGTAATGGGCAATGATGTAGCCGTCTCTATCGGAGGTGCAACGGGACATTTTGAATTAAATGTATTCAAACCACTTATCGCAGCAAATGTTTTACAATCGGCACGTTTGCTTGGAGATGCCTGTGTTTCTTTCAATGAACATTGTGCGGTGGGCATTCAGCCTAATCTGAAGATGATTCAACAGCATCTGGAAGAATCCTTAATGCTGGTAACCGCACTCAACCCGCATATCGGCTATGAGAATGCAGCCAAAATTGCCAAGAAAGCTCATAAGGAAGGGCTGTCTTTGCGCAAAGCTGCAATTGACCTTGGCCTGCTGACAGACGAACAATTTAACCAGTGGGTGAAACCTGAAACGATGGTAGGCTCACTGCAATAATGTACGGTCAACTAAAATACCTGTTTTACCTGGCTTGCATACCCTTCTTGTTTTGCACAAAAACAATGGCCCAGGGCCAGGCTTCGAAACCTGTGTGGAAACGAGATACTCTTGTTGCAGACAATGTTTTCAGAAAGTATAATAACTGGTTAAGTGCCGGAGGAGGTATCGCAAAAAACAGTCAGTTCGGAGGACAGCAATTCACCGGAGGTATTGACTATAACTTTCACATTCAAAAGGAGTATTTCCAGTTCGGATTGTTTGTCACAGGAGACCAATTTGGCGAATACAACAATTACCAGTTTCACTTGTGTTACGGAAAACGCACAGAAGACGGCAACCTTAACTTTGCCTATTTCGGAGGGCTTTCGTTCTCTACTTTTTACGAACGTCAGGGCAATGGATATGATCAAAATCCTATCAAGGATGTAGGCCTTTACTTCAACACTGAATTAATTAAAAAATTCACCTACGATACGGGGGGAGGTATCAGTGCATTCGCAGATATTAATTCCCATCGGCTTATTTTGGGGGCAAAACTTGACCTGTTTTTCTCGGGTGCATACAAGGGTAAGAAAGACTCCTTTTATTAAACCAAGCCCAGGATTACTTCTTATAGAAATGCATTTCCCGGATATAATTGTATACTGCCTCCGGTAAAAAGTGGCGCATATCTTTTTTATCCCGGATCGCTTCCCGGATAAAAGTGGATGAAACTTCCATCACCGGAGCATTCAGCCGGGTGATCGCTTTCTCCACAGAAGAGGAGGATACAGGGGCAGATCCCAGGCGTGGATAAACATATAGGGGGTATTCCTTTATGATCTCTTGATAATTCTTCCATTTGTGGAACGTCGGGAGGTTATCCGAACCAATGATCAGGACGAACTGTTTGTCCGGGTATTTTTCTTTCAAATAGGTAAGCGTGTGAATCGTATAAGATGGCTGGGACAATTTAAATTCAATATCGCTCGCTTTAAAACGCTTATCATCTCCGATCGCTTCTTTTACCAATTGCAAACGATGATGATCTGCCAGCAATGTCTTTTTTTCTTTCAAGGGGTTATGCGGGGAAACAACAAACCAGATCTGCTCTAAATCGGAAAACTCAATCAGGTAATTGGCAATGGCCATATGACCAATATGAACAGGATTAAAAGAACCGAAAAACAAGCCGACCTTCATTTAATCCCCCCTTCTGGCATTAATAAATCAGCATATCATAGGGCATTCTTGCCTGAACACCTTTAGCATTATTTATTTCCATAAAGTGCCGGTAGTATTCATAATTAACACCCAGCTCTTTTTTCAGCATTTTAGTTTCGGTGTCCTCACTAAAATCTTTAACCAATTGTTCCCAGAAATCTTTTTGTTTGGGTAGTTCAACAATTTTGTATTTTTCCAATTTTGCCTTTTTCGCAGCAATGTGGATGGCTTCTTTAATTCCTCCCAGTTCATCCACCAACCCGATTTTCTTTGCATCTGTTCCGCTCCAGACCCTTCCCTGTCCAATGCTGTCTATTTCTCCTTTTGTCTTTTTACGGCCATCTGCTACTTTACTGGTAAACACGTCATACACGTCCTCCACACTTTGCTGAATAACCTGTCCTTCCTCTGCAGAAACAGGACGGAAGGGGCTGCCCATACCCGCATGTTTATTGGTATTTGCCGTATCGATGGTAATACCCAGTTTATTATTGAAAAACTTTTGTGCATTCGGCAAAATCCCGAATACACCGATGGAACCGGTAATCGTGTTCGGCTGTGCAACAATTATATCCGCCGCACAGGAAATATAATAACCGCCCGAAGCGGCCACATCTCCCATCGATACAATAAAGGGTTTGGCTTTTTCTGCCAGAAAAGCTTCTCTCCAGATAACATCAGATGCCAATGCGCTTCCTCCCGGAGAATTTACACGCAATACAATGGCCTTGATGTTGCTATCCATTCTGGCTTCCCGGATAGCTTTTGAAATTCGTTCTGAACCTATACTTTCTTCATCTCCTTCTCCACTTTCAATAGTACCCACTGCGTAAATAATGGCGATTTTTTCCTTACCAGCACCCTTCTCCGTTTTAGGAGCATGTATGTATTCATCCAGGTCTACATAATTGATCTTGTTCTTCTTTTTCAGGCCAAGTTTCTCTTTCAGTTCATCGATTATTTCATCCTTGTATTTAAGACCATCCACCAGTTTAAATCTGACAGCGTCTTCGGGTTTACGAATACTCATATTATCAGCCAGGCTGTTCAATTCTTCAATAGAAACGGAACGGCTTTTAGAAATGCCTTCTAACAAATGATTCCAGATCGCGTCAATATACGTCAGAGTCTGTAAACGGTTGGCCGTACTCATTTTCTCCAGGTCAAAGGGCTCAATCGCACTTTTAAATTTACCATGACGAAATATCTGTGCACTTATTTCCAGCTTTTCAAGTGCGCCTTTAAAGAACATAATCTGCGCACTGATCCCTTTCCAATCCAGATTACCCTGGGGGTTGAGGTAGATTTTATCGGCTACACTGGCTAAATAATAAGCTCCCTGGCCATATCCTTCGCTATAGGATAAAATAAATTTTCCGGAAGTTTTAAAGTCAATAAGTGCATTCCGGATTTCCTCAATGGTGGCAATTCCGGCAGGAACGCTACTCATATCCATATAAATACCTTTTATATCCGGATCTGTTTTTGCTTTTTCGATATTCTCCAGTATGTCATTCAGACCAAGCTGCTTGTTAGCAGAAAAAGAAGCAAAATTAAAATCTTTGAATGGATTATTTGCAGTACGTTCGGTAACCGGCAACGTAAACTTAAGGTGGAGCACGGAATTAGACTTTACCGTAAACGTCTTTTCCTTGGTAGCAGAGGAGACAACTCCCAATGCGATAACAAAAAGCAAAAAGAGGAACAGGAAAAAAGTAATGATCAAACCGGTCATGGTCGCCAGTACGTATTTAAAAAATTGTTTCATCTGTATATAATTTTGGTTTCTTCTGTCATGTGGCAATATTACTCATATTAAAGCTTGTCCAAAAGTAATTTTTTTTGTTACTTAACCGATGTTAAATTCGGGAGATGCATAAAGCTTATCTTTTATTAGGTTCCAACATGGGAAACAGGCGTCAGAATCTGTTGGACGCTTTGTCACATATCGAAAACTATGCAGGTAAGATCCTGAAACACTCCTCTGTTTATGAAACAGCTCCCTGGGGGAAAAATCCCCATCAGCAATTCTTCTTCAATCAGGCCGTATTTATTGAAACGCACCTGGAACCTTCCATGTTATTGCATGAATTACTCTCCATTGAACGCCTGATGGGGCGCAAACGCAAAGAGGATGAGCAATTTAGCCCAAGAATGATCGACATTGACATCCTTTTTTACAACAATGACCGTTTGGAAACGGAATTCCTGACGATTCCGCATCCCCGCCTGCAGGAACGTAATTTTGCGCTGAAACCTATGTTTGAACTTGCTCCGGAATACAAACATCCCATAACCGGTATGAACATTGAACAAATGTTAAAAAACTGCAAGGATACCCTGAGTGTTGCAAAACTGAGCTAAACTTCTCATTATAAGAACTTTGTAAATATCTTTCATATTTTAAAAAAATAGTTACTTTTGCAACTGTTAGTTAGCGTAACGAATACTAAACCAAACAAGTAAAACATTTACTGATGAAAAATAACAGTTTACAAATTTTGAGTCTGGCAGCTTTTGCAGCCATAGGTTTTACCGCATGTGACGGCTTAGGCAAAATGGCTAAAAATGCAAATACTGTTCAATATACAGTAACGCCTAACCCAATTCAAATGAATGGTGATAGCGTATCCGTTACCATTGCAGGTAAGTATCCTGCCAAATATTTCGCAAAAAAAGCGGTATTGACTATCACTCCAACTATCAAATACACAGGTGGTGAAAAGGCGCTTAAATCGGTTACCGTTATCGGCGAAAAAGCAGAAGGTACCGGAACAAAGGTAGCGAATGCGGCAGGAGGCAGTTTCTCTTATTCTGACCATACTGGTTATGAAAAAGGAATGGAAAATGCTACAGTGGAACTAAAAATATCCGGAGCAGTTAAAACAAAGAAAAAGGATTTTCCCGAGATAAAAATAGCGGATGGTACAATTGTGACACCTTTCCTCGTTAAGAGTGATGAGAAATCCATCATGGGTAAAGATGCTTTTACCAAAACCAAACCGGTATCGGTGAATTCGGTTATTTATTATGTCATCAGTCAGTCTAATGTGCGGCCGACGGAAATGAATAGTGCAGACATGAAAAATTTCAAAGAATTTATTGAAAAAGGTCTTGCAAAGGGTTATGAGTTCAAAGGTATAAATGTAACGGCTTATGCTTCACCGGACGGTGAGCAAGGCATGAACACCAACCTGGCAAACGATCGTGCAGCAAGTGCGGCAAAAGCGCTGATGGCACTTTTCAAAGAAAAGAAATACAAACTGGAAGCAGGAGAAAAGGAAGAATTTTATAACAAAGCAGGTAAGGGTGAGGATTGGGACGGATTTAAAGCCGCGATGGAAAAATCCGACATTAAGGACAAGGACCTTATCCTGCGTGTTCTGACGATGTATTCTGATCCTGACCAACGTAATAAAGAAATTAAAAACATGGCGAAATCCTTTGTGGAAGTGGAAGATCATATCCTTCCAAAATTAAGGAGATCTGAACTTACCTTAAACGGTGAAGAAAAAAGCAGAAGCGATGATCAGATTATGCAATTGGTAAATTCCACTCCTGACAGTCTTTCCGTGGAAGAATTACTGTATGCAGGGGCAAACCTTACAAAAGACATGAATACGCGTTTGACGATCTACAAAGCTGCTGAAGGTAAATACCCAAGCGACTGGAGAGCGATCAACAATGCGGGTTGTATCTATCTTATGCAAAACAAAATGACGGATGCGGATGCTGAATTCAGCAAAGCAGCGACGGTGGATGCAAAGAATCCGATTATTAAAAATAACCAAGGGATTGTTGCACGTTGGAAAGGCGATCGCAAAAAAGCAACTGAACTATACAAAGAAGCTGCTGGTGCGGGCGCTGAAGTAAACTATAACATGGGAATTATTGACATCATGAACGGTAATTACGCAAGTGCTGTATCCAACTTCGGAAGTTTCAATACGTTCAACATGGCATTGGCCAAAGTGCTGAATGGAAGTCCGGATGCTGCTGCACAGGTAATTGATGCATCGGATGACAAAGATTCTGCACTGGGTTATTATCTGAAAGCGATCATTGGTGCGCGTACAGCGAAAACTGATATGGTTATTAATAACCTGAAAACTGCAATCGGTAAAGATGCTTCTTATAAGGACAAAGCAAAGAACGACGCAGAGTTCATCAAATTAAGAGATGATGCTGGGTTTAAAGCGCTGGTGAATTAAGAGCGAAGCGAGCCAATAGCGATTAGCGATTAGCCAATAGGGGATTCAATTTCAAAAAGAGGTCCCAGATAACTATTCCGGCACTAACGGCTATGTTGAGTGAATGCTTGGTTCCCGCCTGTGGAATTTCGATAACGCCTGTGCAATTGTCGATCACTTCCTGCTCGACTCCTTTTACTTCATGACCAAATACTAAGGCGAGTTTTTCACCTTCAGCAGGACTATATTTATCCAAGGTGACCGCATTTTCAGCCTGCTCAATGGCATATACTTTATATCCATTTTGCAGTAAGGAATCGATCGCTTCTTTCGTGGTTTTGAAATATTTCCAATCTACTGTGTCTGTCGAACCCAGGGCCGTTTTCTGAATTTCTTTATTGGGGGGAGTTCCGGTAATGCCACATAAATAAAGCGATTCAATAAGAAAGGCATCTCCTGTACGGAACACAGAACCTACGTTGTGTAAACTTCGGACATTGTCCAGCACAACGACCAAAGGTGTCTTTGGAGATTGCTTAAACTCGCTCACCGTTTTCCGGCTGAGCTCTTCATTCAGTAATTTACGCATACTGCAAAGATGCTCAAACTTATTTGTATTTTTACTTTGAATTGAAAAACCGAAGCATGATAAAAAGCGCGGCAGCGCCGGTAGAGACGCCGCTGATGAAACAGTACCATGCCATTAAAACAAAATATCCGGATGCTCTTTTACTGTTCCGGGTAGGGGATTTTTATGAAACATTCGGACAGGATGCCGTGAAAGCTTCCGGAATACTCGGAATTGTGCTGACACGCCGGGCAAATGGATCCGCGTCCTTTATTGAACTCGCCGGTTTTCCCTATCATTCCCTGGATAGTTATTTACCCAAGCTTGTACGGGCCGGGCAACGGGTCGCTATCTGCGACCAATTGGAAGATCCAAAAATGACCAAGACCATTGTTAAACGAGGTGTCACAGAACTGGTAACCCCCGGAGTCAGCTACAATGATAAAGTACTGGATCATAAATCAAATAATTTCTTAGCCAGCGTTGCTTTGGGAACTTCTTCCAATTCTTCCGCCAACATAACAGGTGTCTCCTTCCTGGATGTATCTACCGGAGAATTTCTCCTGGCACAGGGATCCCTGGAATATATTGACAAACTGCTGCAGAGCTTTCGCCCCGGCGAAATACTGTTCCAGAAAAATAATAAAAAGCATTTTCTTGAAACCTTCGGCGAAAAATTTTATTCCTACGGATTGGATGATTGGGCTTTCAGTCCAGCGTTTGGAACTGAATCGCTTCTGAAACATTTTAATACCAAATCTTTAAAGGGATTTGGTATCGACACGCTTGACATGGGAATAGCGGCTGCCGGAGCTATTTTACATTATCTGGCCGAAACGCAACACGATAAGGTACAGCACATCACCAACATTTCCCGCATTGAAGAAGAAAAATATGTATGGCTGGATAAATTTACAATCCGTAACCTTGAACTTTTTGGTTCTCATAACGAAAATGCACGTACCCTCCTTCATGTAATCGATCAGACCGTTTCTCCAATGGGTTCACGTATGCTTAAGCGCTGGATGGCTTTACCCTTGAAAGATAAAGCTCCCATTGAGGAGCGCCTGGAATGCGTAGGTTATTTTTTGAATCACCCGGAAACAGCTGAAATGATTTCCGGACAATTGAAACAGATCGGAGATTTAGAACGGATCGTTTCCAAAACTGCCACCGCACGCATTTCACCTAAAGAGGTGGCGCAGCTGAAACGAGCCTTGATCGCGATTCGACCCATAAAAGAGTTACTGGACAAATCCGATAACCCTTCCTTAAAAAAAACGGGAGAACGACTGGACTTCTGCCAGGCGGCAATTGATAAAATTGAAAAAGAACTGAAACCCGATCCCCCTTTTTTAGTAAACAAAGGCAATGTGATTGCAGAGGGTGTACATGCCGGGCTGGACGAACTTCGGAAAATCGCTTATTCGGGAAAGGATTATTTATTGCAAATCCAGCTTCGGGAAGCTGAACGAACCGGAATTCCTTCCCTGAAGATCGCCTTTAACAATGTGTTTGGATATTACCTGGAGGTTACCAATACACACAAGGACAAAGTTCCTACCGATTGGATGCGTAAACAAACGCTGAGTAATGCGGAGCGCTACATCACGGAAGAGCTGAAAGAATACGAAGAAAAAATACTGGGGGCCGAGGAAAAAATACTCGCACTGGAAGCTGGTCTTTTTACAGATCTGGTCAATGCCCTGGCTGATTATATCGTTCCTGTTCAGCTCAATGCTTCCTTGCTGGCAAGCATTGATTGCCTGCTTACGTTTTCAACGCTTGCCTTGAAAAACAATTATGTTCGTCCGCATGTGAACGACACAAAAATACTTGACATTAAAGACGGACGCCATCCGGTGATCGAAAAACAATTAACCATTGGTGAAGAGTATGTTGCCAACGATGTTTACCTGGATAATGATTCACAACAGATTATTATCATTACCGGACCGAACATGTCCGGTAAATCTGCTTTACTCCGGCAAACAGCCCTGATCGTATTGATGGCACAAATGGGAAGTTTCGTCCCTGCCAAACATGCTAACATTGGTATCGTCGATAAAATATTTACACGGGTGGGGGCATCTGACAATATCTCCTCCGGTGAATCGACCTTCATGGTGGAAATGAATGAAACAGCAAGTATCCTTAACAACGTTTCTGACCGGAGCTTGATCCTGCTGGATGAAATTGGCCGGGGGACCAGCACCTACGACGGTATTTCCATCGCCTGGGCTATCGTGGAGTTTTTACATGAACACCCGGCCGCTAAAGCGAAAACATTATTTGCGACTCACTACCATGAATTGAATGATGTATCTGCTTCTTTCAAGCGGGTTAAAAATTTTAACGTATCGGTGAAAGAAATAGGCAATAAGGTTTTGTTTATGCGCAAACTGGTGCCAGGAGGAAGCGAACACAGTTTTGGTATTCACGTGGCCCAAATGGCCGGAATGCCCGTAAAAGTAGTTGCGCGGGCCAAAGAAATACTGAGTAAATTAGAAAAAAGGAATGAGGAACCTGCCGCAGGATCGCATAAACCCCAGACCTTAAACTTTAAACCGGAAACAGGAACTGATCTTCAATTAAGCTTTATCCAGTTGAACGATCCCGTCCTGGAACAAATAAAGGAGGACATCCTGAGTACCGACATTAATACCTTAACACCGGTAGAGGCACTTTTGAAATTAAATGAAATCAAAAAACTGATCGGAGCTTGAAATTTACAGCATCACTCCCTTCATAATCGTCATGGCAATCGTGAAATAGATCACCAATCCTGTCACGTCCACAAGCGTCGCTACGAAAGGTGCAGAAGAAACAGCAGGGTCCGCCCCGGCTTTTTTCAGGATCAACGGCAGCATAGAGCCGGATAAGGTACCCCATAGTACCACTCCAACCAGGGAAAAGGCGACTACAAAAGCTACTAACATCCAGTGAGGGCCATAAATGGGCGTAAATAAACTCCAGGCCGCAACCCTTGCAAAGCCAATTATACCCAGTACAGAACCAAGAAATAGTCCCGAGAATATTTCCCGCTTCATGATTCTCCACCAATCTCTCAGTGTTATTTCTCCCAGCGCCATCGCCCGTATGATCAGCGTAGAGGCCTGTGAACCTGAATTCCCCCCGCTGGAAATAATAAGGGGAACAAAGAGCGCCAATACCACTGCTTTGGCAATCTCATCCTCAAAATATCCCATAGCGGTTGCCGTTAACATCTCTCCGACAAATAAAACGATCAGCCAGCCGGATCGCTTCTTCATTAATTTTAAAAAGGGAATATTCATATAAGGCTCTTCCAGTACTTCTACCCCCCCGATTTTCTGCATGTCTTCCGTTTCTTCTTTTTCGGCCAGACGTAATACATCATCAATGGTTATTATTCCAAGTAATATGCCGTTTGCATCTGTTACCGGCAGGGCCACCCGGTTATTCTTCCGGAAAACATTAATCGCGCTTTCTTCCTGATCCGTAACAAAAAAGGAAATGAATTTATGATCCATCAAATCACTTACTTTTTTTTCATGTGCCACAAAAAGAAATTCCCGTATCCGGATATCATCGATCAGCACGCCCTTCTCGTCAATCACATAGATGACGTTAATGGTTTCCTTGTCATGTCCAAACATTCTGACATGATCCAGTACATGCTTCACTGTCCAGTCTTCTTTCACCGCAATATAATCGGGCGTCATTAAACGCCCTACGCTATGTTCCGGATATCCCAGCAAGGATAAGGTAACTTTGCGTTCTTCCTCAGAAAGTAATTTCAGAAGCTCCTTAACGGTATTACTGGGAAGTTCTGAAAGAAATTCGGTACGGTCGTCGGGCTGGATCTCATTTAAAATTTTTGCAGCTTGCTCAAACGCCAGATCTTTAATAAGTATCTTTTGGGTTTGATGATCTAATACCTTAAAGGTATCTATCGCCAATGCACTCGATAATACTCCGAATACAATGGTCTTTTGATGATCCGGCAGGGTTTCAACTAATGCAGCAATTTCAGGGGAGTGCCAGCTGTGAAGCGCTTTTTTTAGCTCCTTCTGATCTCCTGATTCCAATAACTCCTTAACAAACTGATTGGTGTATTTTCTTTTCATACCATCGGATTATAGAATATGAAAATACAACAAAACAAACTAAAACGTAGCTCCGAAGCCAACATAAAAGCTTCTGCCCATGGATGGAATAATTCCAGGACCAGGATACTCATTTGTACGAATGGTGAAATAGCTTGCGTTCGCGATATTATTTAATCCCAATTTAATTTTGTAGTTCTTGATTTTCAGGCTGGCAGACCAATCCATCACCTGGTAGGCAGGGATCAGGCCCACTTCAGCATCCGGACTGTAGACTGTATTATTGGCATCTGAAAAAGATTTTGCGGTGCTGCTGATCAGAAAAGTAGTAGAGAATTTTTTAACCGCATAGGTTACCCCAACCCGCTCGATGGTTGCCGGCGCAAATTCTGCCTGATTACCTTTGTACAAACCACTTACATACCTGGCATTGTCATACGCAAACGAATTAAAAACACTTAGCGTTCCCATTTTCGACTGATTCGTAAATAGCTTTGTAATATTGAGTTCCACATATGTTTCCGCGCCCATATAAACCGCACTTGCCACATTGGTTTCATAGGTACTGGAATCCTTCAGCGTTTCTATGGCGATATCATTATTCCTGACCATGTAAAACCCGCCTATATCAAAATTCAGGTAATTCTTAATACTGCCCCTCCATCCGAAATCCGCATTATACCCGCTGATGTCTTTCAGGTTGGGATCTATTTTTGCGTCTATGTCCAGACCAAGCGGATACAGAAAAGAATATTCAATAGGCCGGTAAGCCTGAGAAATATTGACGTAAATATTTGTCGTACTGCTCGTCTTGAACTGTATTCCCAAACCTGCCAGCGGAATATACCTCGATTTTGTTTCGTTTACATGAATAACTGAATCGTTGTCAGTAGTCACATAGCCGGTGGCGGACGATTGAATGTATTCAAATCTGAATCCAGGCGTAATCGAAAGACGTTCTCCGATATGAAACGTGTTTTCCACAAAAGGGGCTACGTTAAATGTGAGAAAATTTAAATTATTGGAATACGTGCCTCCATATAAGTTAAGATCGAAATCAATTCCTGTTGAACCAGGTCCCCCTTCTTCCCGGTTCATAAATCCGTCAAAAATACGTACTCCTGCCGCCAGCGATTGGTTAACTCCTTTGATCGTATAAGTAGCGAGCATACGAAGCTCGCTGGTTGAACTTCTGAATCCTTCATGTTCTACTTCTCTTGGCGCATAGGCTCCGGTTGCACGACTAATGGTGTCTAGTGCCTCTGGTCCTCCATCTTCATTTCTCCAGACGATATTACGCTGACTCAAATTGAACGCCGATTTAAAGGTGAACAACAGCTTATCCGAAGGCTTGTATTCCGACGTAAGTGCAATTACATTCCAGGGAGTCGTTAACCAGTTCCGGGCGCGGAAACTCTGATTCGCATTTTGGTTAAATTCAGTGTCATCCAATCCTCCTGGCATGTGAATAACATTCCGCAACAAAGAATATTCCATACCTATCTTGAATTTATTGCTGGCTTTGTATTCAATCCTTCCGAAACCAATCGCCTGTTGTACCTGGGAATTTGGTCTCCACCCTTCTGTTCCTTCGTACTGCAGAAAGGTATAATAGCTCCATCTCTTAATCGTGCCGGCGAATCCGTTAAACGAATTGAACAGTCCATAACTTCCTCCTGTTTGCTCTGTGGTATATTCAAAAGGTTTAGTTGCAGGTGCGTCTTTCACAATATAATTGATGACCCCTCCGAACTGAGGGCCGAACTGCAACGAAGATGCTCCCCGGATAACCTCTATGCGTTCAATGGCTGCGAGGGGAGGCAGGTAATAGGATTCCGGATAACCATAAATATCTCCGGCAATATTGTACCCGTCTTCACGGGTATCCAATTCCACCGATTGTGTTGGATTCAATCCTCTGAAGGCAATTCCATTGGAAGGAAATCCTCCACCCTCTGTTTCTGAGAAATTAGCGCCGGGAATTCTTCCCAAAACCTGCCGGGGATTATTTTGAGCGGTATTGGCATCCAGGCTATCCAGGGTAATTACTTCATTTTTCTTACCGGAATAAATAATACCATCATGTACCTCCTCCAGGTGCCCCATTCCGCTGATGGATAATACCCCCTTCACTTCCACTTCCCGCAATACTACTTTTCCAGGCGCAAACCCATTGATTGTACTATCCTTGCCCGGCTCTTTTTGTTTATCCGTTTGCGTTTGGGCTAAAAAAGACCCAGCTTGCAAAAACAGCATACTGCTGAAAACAACTTTCCTTAATGAGTCCATACTATTTTTCTGCTTTTAATGTTTGTCTGCAATTATTTATTCGGATGCAAAGAACCGAGGGAAAGTAAGAAGACGCAATACCTTAAATCTGGTATTTAGAATCATTCTAAACAACTAATGCCTTTATAATTTCGTATTTTTGAATCCAACAATGGAACATCAGGAAACACATTTTACGGGTTCTGAAACAGTACGGGATATCGTCATTGGTATGTCGGACGGATTAACGGTCCCTTTTGCTCTCACGGCAGGTCTAAGCGGGGCTGTAACCAGTACGACCATCGTCGTAACTGCAGGCATTGCAGAAATCATTGCAGGATCCATAGCAATGGGACTTGGAGGATACCTGGCCGGCAAAACGGCCTACGAGCATTATTTTGCAGAACAGAAACGAGAATACCAGGAAGTAGAGGTTGTTCCGGAAAAAGAGAAACAGGAAATCGAAGAAATACTAGCCCAATATGGAATCAGCGATCAGGTGAAAAAAGACTTTGTGGATGAGCTGGCCGTGGATAAAGACAAGTGGGTAAAATTCATGATGAAGTTTGAGCTTTGCCTGGAAGAACCCAATATGAATAGCGCCAGCAATTCCGCGATCACCATTGCTTTGGCCTATATCCTGGGAGGATTTATACCGCTGTTACCTTATTTTTTTTCAGGCACACCGGCAAAGGGGCTTTATTACTCAGTAATCATAACACTACTTGCCCTGATACTGTTCGGCTATTTCAAAAACAAAGCGATAGGACAGAATCCTTTTATAGGAGCTGTTAAAACAACAGTGATCGGAGCGCTTGCAGCCGGAGCTGCATTTGCAATTGCAAAATTCGTCTCTCAGATCTAAAATTACCCGCTGAATTTACTGTAATACAGTGCTCAAAAGAGACTGGAAAAGGAACGTGCCGTCTGTATTTCCCAGTACCGGATCCGAAGCACGTTCCGGATGAGGCATCATGCCAAATACATTTTTACCGGAATTGCATACTCCTGCGATATTAGCGAGGGAGCCATTCGGGTTAGCTTCAGGAGTTATATTGCCCTTTTCATCGCAATAACGGAAGAGTATTTGCCCGTTCTTCTCCATTTTTTTCAAGGTGTCCGCATCTGCAAAATAATTACCTTCTCCATGTGCAATCGGTATTTTAAGCACTTTACCGGCAGGTATTCCGGAGGTCAAAAGGGTATCGGCTTGTTCCGCCTTTATGTATACATTCCTGCAAATAAATTTACGTTCGGTATTCAGCAGCAGAGCACCCGGAACCAAACCGGCTTCGCATAAAATCTGGAAACCGTTGCACACGCCCATTACATATCCTCCTTTGGCAGCAAAGTCGATCACTTTTTCCATAATAGGTGCAAAACGGGCGATGGCCCCGGACCGTAAGTAATCCCCATAGGAAAAACCTCCCGGCAATACAATAAAATCACACTTTTTAAGATCTTTATCTTTGTGCCAAAGTTCAACCACTTCCTGTCCCATCAAATCGCGCAATACATAGATCATATCCTGATCGCAATTAGACCCCGGGAAAACAACAACTCCGAATTTGCTCATGAATTTTTTTTGTCAAGGTAAATTTAAGAAAAATAGTGAATAGCGAATAAGTGACTAGTCACTTATTCGCTCAATATCTATTAAACACAATCACCAACACCAGCATCCACATGATGATCTCTGCAAGCCAGACAATTCTGGCCCATAGAAAATAACTTGTTATGAGTACCAGCAAAGGAATCAGGGCCATAAAAAAGTAGCTATAATTTAAACCCGGAGAAAGTACCAAAGTCAAACATCCGATTATAAACAACCAACGCAGCACAGTTATGTTACTCCGGTACTGAACAGAACGGCTGCTTGTTTCCATGCCTCTTCCAATGGAAAGCAAGGCTGCAATTCCGGTAAAAAAAACAAGTTCGTAATAAGGTTGTGCAATTTCAACATCAAACTTCAGATCCCTGCTCATAAACGGAAATAACATCCGATCGACCAACAGGTAATCCAGTTTGTCGGCTACAAAATAATAGACGAAAAGATAAAGGTAGGGCAATAAAAATCCAAGTAAAACAATTGTCAACTCCCGTCCCGAAAAGGGCCTGAGTACTAAAACGGCAATCAGAATGAAAACAATTCCAAGTACAGCAGGGAAATAGAATAAGGAAGCAAGGGCTATAAAGAAGCCCGCTTCAAAACAGGCCGAAAGCGCATTTGTTTTCCGATAGGTTCCTAAAACACAATTCAGCGAAAGAAGTATGAAAACATTCGCAAGTAATGCAGGGTGTAACTGTAATAAAGAAGGGGCAAGAGAGCCGAAAACAACATAAAGCAAAGCAGGGAGGTAGGTAGGCTTACCAAGTAATTCATATTTAGCCAGAATATAATTGAACAGAAAGGCCTGTAAAAGAAGAAAGATAAATGCGATCAGACCTGTCAAACGGGGATAAACGATGAAGGGTCTTGCTAAAAGTTCAAATAGAGGCATTTGATGTTTGATGATGGGTACAATCGGATGCAAAAAAGCAGGCAACCAAAGTATAGCAGCTAAAACAGGAATAACAATCAGTAAAATGGGTTGATGGGATCTTAAAAAGCGTACAAGCATTCAGGTAAGTATTTTTATTTTAATTTTTATCTTTAAATTTTTACTTTTGTACTATCGTATATTAATACTTACTGACAATGACAGACTATATTATTCGTTTCGGACATTTATGTACCCGTTTTTTTCACATCATGCCAAAAATAGGTAACAAGTATAATTTTTTTATGATCATTGTTGGCTTCATTGCCTTATTCATCTGGCTGGGGGTGCAAAGCAAATACACAAAAGAAGCCCATAAAAATGGGACGATCGAGTAATTAGCTGATTATAGATCCAGCCCGATATCTTTTCGGTAGAACTTTTCATCATAGGTAATCACTTCTGCATTTTTTAAGCATTTTTTCCGGACTTCTTCCAGTGTCGCTCCATAGGAACTAATGGCCATTATCCGGCCTCCATTCGTAACGATCTGAGCTCCTTCTTCTTTAGTACCCGCTTGAAATACGATACTTCCTTCCACTTTATCCAGCCCTTTTATAATCTTGCCTTTTTCATAATCTCCCGGGTATCCGCCTGAAACCAGCATGACCGTCATCACGATACGTTCATCTGTTTCAAAATGTTTACTGGATAAATTGCCCTTTCCCACCCCTTCCAGAAGTTCAAGAATATCCGATTTTATCCTGGGCAATACTACTTCCGTTTCAGGATCGCCCATCCGGCAATTGTATTCAATCACATAGGGCTCTCCACCCACATTCATCAATCCTATAAAAATAAATCCTTTGTAAAGAATGCCTTCTTGTTTTAATCCCTTCAACGTGGGGCCAATAATACGTTCTTCCACCTTTTTCAAAAATTCAACATCGGCAAAAGGTACGGGGGAGATTGCCCCCATTCCACCGGTATTCGGACCGGTGTCTCCCTCGCCTATTCGTTTGTAATCTTTGGCGGCAGGGAGTAGTTTGTAAGAAGTGCCATCCGTTAAAACAAAAACCGATAATTCCTGTCCACTCAAAAATTCCTCTATCACAACTTTAGCAGAGGCATTACCAAATTTGGCATTGGCAAGCATTTCGTTCAGTTCCGTTTTGGCTTCAGCAAGGGAAGTTAAAATAACAACACCTTTTCCCGCGGCCAATCCATCCGCTTTTAATACGTAAGGAGGTTTTAAAGATTCCAGAAAATCAAACCCTTTTTCCAGGGTTTCTTTCGTAAAAGTCTGATAACGTGCTGTTGGGATCTGATGCCGCTGCATAAATTGCTTGGAAAAATCTTTACTTCCTTCCAATTGTGCGCCATCCTTTTTCGGGCCGATTACAGGAATCGTCTTCAATTTTTCATCCGCTAAAAAATAATCGTGTATGCCTTTCACCAATGGAGCTTCCGGTCCTATCAGTACGAGGTCGATCTTTTTTTCCAATACAAAATTTTTGATCGCTTCGAAATCAGTTTCGGAAATAGCCACATTCATACCATATGACTTTGTGCCGGCATTGCCCGGTGCGATGTATAAATTTTTAAGCCTTGGGCTTTGCGCTATTTTCCATGCAAATGCGCTTTCTCTTCCTCCCGAACCGATCAACAAAATATTCATACTAATGTATTTTTATTACAAGGGTATATTCCCATGCTTTTTACGTGGCAGTTTATCCACTTTGTTTTCCAGCATCTTAAAAGCCCGGATCAGTTTATTCCGGGTATCTTCCGGTAAGATAACTTCGTCTATGTATCCACGTTCCGCAGCACGGTAAGGATTCGCAAAATGATCCATGTATTCCTGTTCTTTTTCTTTCAATTTAGCTTCCGGATTCTTCGCTTCCGCAATTTCCTTTTTGAAAATAATTTCCGCTGCGCCTTTGGCACCCATCACTGCGATCTCGGCGCTTGGCCAGGCATAATTCATATCCGCACCTATGTGTTTACTGTTCATCACGTCGTATGCGCCACCATAGGCTTTGCGCGTAATAACAGTAATACGGGGAACCGTAGCCTCGCAAAAAGCGTAGAGTAATTTAGCCCCATTGGAAATAATGCCGTTCCATTCCTGATCGGTACCCGGCAGAAAACCGGGTACATCTTCAAACACCAGCAAGGGAATATTAAAACAATCGCAAAACCGCACAAAACGACCTGCTTTAGTGGAGGACTTAATATCCAGTACACCCGCCAGGTAAGCCGGCTGATTCGCTACAATGCCAATACTTTTTCCTGCAAGACGGGCAAAGCCCACAACAATGTTTTCTGCAAAATTTTTATGCACCTCACAAAAGGATTCTTCATCAATTACCCCCTCGATCACCTCCCGCATATCATAAGGCTGATTCGTATTTTCAGGTAAAATAGCGCTGAGCTGCGGACGTTTTTCACTTCCTTTGATTTCATATTCCAAGATAGGTGCCGGATCTTCACAATTTTGCGGCATATAACTCAGCAAACGTTTTATCGTCTGAATACATTCCAGTTCATTTGCAGAAGAAAAATGGGTAACTCCTGATTTAACAGAATGCGCCGAGGCTCCGCCTAATTCTTCTGAGCTAACTTCTTCATGTGTCACCGTTTTTACCACGTTTGGTCCGGTAACAAACATATAGGAAGTGTTTTCGACCATCAGGACAAAATCGGTAATGGCGGGGGAATATACTGCACCACCTGCACAAGGTCCCATAATAGCCGAGAGCTGAGGGATCACACCCGATGCAAGGGTATTCCTGTAAAATATATCTGCATAGCCTCCCAGAGAAACAACTCCCTCCTGAATACGGGCACCTCCACTATCGTTCAGGCCAATCAGGGGAGCTCCGTTTTTCATAGCCAGATCCATAATGCGGCAGATCTTTTCAGCATGTGTTTCCGATAAAGAACCTCCAAAAACAGTGAAGTCCTGTGAAAATACATATACCAGACGTCCATTGACATTCCCAAAACCGGTTACCACCCCATCCCCTAAATACTTTTCCCCTTCAAGCCCAAATTCATTTGACCGGTGGGTAACAAACATTCCAATTTCTTCAAACGAGCCTTCATCCAACAATAAATGTAATCGTTCACGTGCAGTTAATTTCTTTTTTTTATGCTGGGAATCGATACGAACCTGTCCACCGCCCAATTGTGCTTCAGCTATTTTTCCGTTCAGTAATTCTGTTTTATTCTTCATGCCTGCAAGGTATATATATAGCTTAAATTAACAAAATCCGGGAAAATAATGGGAATACGGCCTGCTGCTAAAAACAAAAACCTCCCTTAAAGGGAGGTTTTGTTTCTTAAAGAATTAAGACTCGCTCTTATTTTGTAGGAGCTGGAGCTGCTTTCTTGTCATCCTTCTTTGTGTCAGCAGGAGTGCCTTTTTTAGCGGCTTTCTTGTCTGTTTTAGCAGGAGTTGCTGTTTTAGCATCTTTTGCAGGTGCTGCAGGAGTTGTTTGTGCGCTTACAGATACTGCGAAAATCGCTACTGCAAGGATTGTTGCTAATTTTTTCATAGTTGATTGTTTTTTTGTTTGGGCACAAATATACTATTATTTTACAAGTGCATACATTCGACCATCAAAATACTTTCCTTTTTTCTCATGTATTTTCTTCATTAATCCTTCATATTTAAATTCGTTTTTCTCCAAAACACGCTGTGAGGCTTTGTTATCGTCAAAGAGGACGGCCTCTATCCTTATCAGACCGATATAGCTAAAGCCATATTCACAAAATTTTTTAATCGATTTTGTCATAAATCCGTAACCACGGTAAGATCTGGCCATCCAATAACCCAGTTCATCCCGGTGCGAATCCGTGCCAAAGCTTAAATGAAAACCTATACAGCCGATCGCCTCTCCATTTGTTCTCCGGATAAGCCAATGAAGGTTACGCCCGTATTGTTTGCGTTGATCCCTGCACAAATTCAAAAAATCCTGGGCATCTTTATGCGTGTAGGGATATGGAATGCGCAAAGTATACCGGTAAATCTCTTCATCATTCAGGTGACTGACGAGTGCTTCCTTATCCGCGTCTGTAGGAGGAGAAAGATACAGATCATCGTCTACGATAAGTTTTTCCATCGCGAAAAAAATTTATCCAAAAATACTGCTATCCCTTGTTGACAAGGAAGCCGATCGTTTCTTTTGTTAACTTTAAAATGTTGAAAGGGTAACAAAAGCGAATAGTGAATAGCCGATAGCGAATAGGGGTACTATTAAATATGGTTTAGTTGTATTTATGATCAGAGACCTTTTTCCCTACTGGCTATTCGCTACTGGCTATTCGCTATTGGCTACTCGCTAATTACATAAATACTCATGTTCATCGAAAACACGACTTCCTCTTTATTCCGAAAAGGCTGCATCGAAGTTGTCTGTGGATCTATGTTTTCCGGTAAAACGGAAGAGCTGATCCGACGATTAAAACGGGCCCGGATAGCCCGGCTTAAAGTTGAAATAGTTAAACCCATAATAGACATACGCTACCACAAGGACAATGTGGTGTCACACGACGCAACTGAAATCAAAGCCATACCGGTAAAAGATTCCAAAGAAATTTTCGAGAAAGTCGGACAGGTGGACGTTTTAGGTATAGACGAAGCTCAGTTTTTTGACAAGGGACTTCCGAAAGTTTGTGAAAAATTAGCCCGTAAAGGTATACGCATTATCATCGCGGGATTAGACATGGACTACAATGGAAAACCCTTCGGCCCAATGCCTGCATTGATGGCACGCGCAGAATATGTAACCAAGGTACATGCCATCTGTATGCGTTGTGGTGATCTTGCCAGTCATTCCTATCGCAAAGAAAAAAAGAAGAACCTGGTATTGCTGGGGGGAAAGGACAATTACGAGGCCCTGTGCAGAAATTGTTTTAACAGTTCGGTGAAAAAATAATGTATACCTCCAGACAAATAGCCGAAATAATACAAGGCTCCGTTACCGGAAAAAGTGATACTACCATTCTTTCCATTATTATTGATAGCCGCAGCGCTTCATCAGCCGGCAACGCGTTATTTTTCGCCATTAAAGGAGAACGGCAGGACGGACATAAATTTATTGCAGAACTTTACGAAAAGGGAGTCCGTAACTTTGTCGTTGAACAAAATCCTGAACAAATTGCGAACTATCCGGATGCGTGTTTTATAAAAGTTGCTGATACCATTAGTGCCCTGCAGCAATTAGCGGCCTATCACCGCAGACAGTTTACAATTCCCGTTATTGGCATAACCGGCAGCAATGGGAAAACGGTCGTCAAGGAATGGCTATTTCAACTCCTGCGGGAGGATAAAAACATCGTGCGCAGCCCAAAAAGTTATAATTCCCAGGTTGGAGTGCCACTTTCCGTGTGGCAGCTCCGGCCGGAAAATGAGCTTGGAATATTTGAAGCCGGTATCTCTAAACCCGGCGAAATGGGAAAGCTCGCAGCCATCATTCAACCTACTATTGGTCTGATCACTAATCTCCGGGAGGCTCATGACGAAAATTTTCAAAATCATTCACACAAAACGCTCGAAAAGTTAAAACTCTTCAACCAGGCTACCACCCTCATTTACTGTGCCGATTACCCGGACATAGCTAATAACACAGGCTCTGTAACTTGTCATGAATTCGTTCGCTGGAGCAAAATCAACCCGAACGTAGATTATTTTATCCGGATAAAGAAAAACGAAAAAGATACCTTACTGGAAAGTACCAGCCAATCGGGCACTCGTTCAACGATTACGATACCCTTCACAGACGAGGGTTCCATCGAGAATGCCATCCATTGCTGGATCGTCCTGCTTCGGCTGGGCTATGAAAATGATCTTATCCGGACACGCATGTTAAACCTGATTCCGGTTGCGATGCGGCTCGAAATGAAGGAAGGTATTAACAACTGTCTGATCATTAACGACAGTTATAATTCAGACCTGGGCTCGCTGACGATTGCACTTGATTTTTTAAACCAGCAAAAGCAACACATTAAGAAGACCATCATTCTCTCCGATATTCTACAAAGCGGAAAGGAAGAGACCATCCTATACAAGGAAGTTGCTCAACTCCTGGAAACAAAGGGTATCCACCGGCTCATCGGAATCGGAAAATCCATCGAACGGCAATCTCACTATTTCACAATCGACAAACATTTTTTCGAAAGTACCGAACAATTTTTACAGGTTTTCGGAGGCCAGGGTTTCCAGAATGAAGCGATCCTGATCAAGGGAGCCAGAACCTTCGGTTTTGAACAAATCGCCCGGCAGTTGCAGCAAAAGTCGCATGAAACCGTCCTGGAGATCAATCTGAATGCAGTCGTCCATAACCTGAATTACTTCCGCTCCAGGCTAAAACCCACAACAAAAGTAATGGCAATGGTGAAAGCGTCCTCTTATGGAAGCGGGAGCTACGAAATCGCCAATATTCTTCAGTTCCAGCATGTCGATTACCTGGCCGTAGCTTACGGAGACGAAGGTGTTGAACTTCGCAAAGCAGGAATTACCTTACCTATTATGGTCATGAATCCCGAAGAACAAAGCTATGACGCGATGATCGAACACGGCCTGGAGCCGGAAATTTTCTCAATGCGCATCATCCGCCTGTTCAACGAAGCCGTCAGGCGCCGTTTACCTCCTGGTTCCGGCAGATCAATACCCATACATCTGAAGCTGGAAACCGGCATGCACCGCTTGGGCTTTGAAGAAGAGGAACTCGAGCAACTCATTGTATTTTTAAAAGAGAACAAAACGATCCAGGTGCGTTCGGTCTTTTCCCACTTGTCATCCGCAGATGATGTCAGTCAGGATGATTTTACACAGAACCAAATTGCCCGCTTTGATCGTATGCGCGAAATAATCATTTCTGAGCTCGGCTATCCTGTACTAAGCCATCTTCTCAACTCAGCCGGCATCAGCCGTTTTTCACAAGCCCAGTTTGATATGGTCCGTTTGGGAATCGGACTCTACGGAATTGGCTGGGACGAAAAGGAACAGAAGCACCTCGAATTTGCGAACACGCTTAAAACAACGATCTCTCAGATTAAAACGATTCAGGCTGGCGAAAGTGTTGGCTATAACCGTAGCTACATCGCAAAAAAAGCGATGTGCATCGCTACTGTTCCAATAGGTTATGCTGACGGGTTGAGCCGTAAACTCAGCAACGGCAAAGGCCGGTTATTGATAAACGGAATAGCGGCGCCCATCGTTGGAAACGTCTGCATGGATATGTGCATGATCGATATCAGCACCCTTTCTGCCAAAGAAGGCGATGAAGTAATCGTGTTTGGAAAAGAATACCCTATTACACAATTTGCAAAAGACTGCGAAACGATTCCCTATGAAATACTAACAGCCATATCCAGGAGGGTGAAAAGAGTTTATTATCAGGAGTAAGTAGCCCCGTAAAGTATCTCCTGCCATTCCGGATTTTTACTTAAATCCAGTATGTTTTTCATTAACTTATCACCCCAAAGACAATTAAATAATATACTGGAATACTAACATTAATATCAGGATTTTATGCAAAAATATCCGATTAATAGATATAATTATGATATAATTGACAAATAAAATGGAAGTTGAAAGTTTAACACGTTAGTATATGTTTAATCGCCATACAAAAAACTTTACTTTATTTTTGAAGTAATTATATTCAGAAACATACTAAGTAAATGGGCGACAGCAGACTGAAGGAACTAACTTAAAAACTATAAAAATGAAAACGTTGAAATTTGAAAAAAAGCTTAGTTTAAAAAAAGAAACCGTATCACCATTAAACAATAGCGAATTGAACAGCCTTAAAGGAGGAGATACTTTACAAACGGTCGGTGGCTGCTCTAACAACACCAGCCCATCTCTTAACTGCCATACGGTATACGGGCAGAATTGCCATCATACCCTCACAAACGTAAGTTGTTCCTAAAAGTGTAAAATTGGCATTATCACTCTTAACTCACCAATGAAGTAAACGAAAGACCAGGCCATAAACCCGGTCTTTTGCTGCTTTTTGATCAATTAAGTTGTTTTCAGTGTTTGTAAATAAGTGCCCTAATTTCTCAGGGCTCTTACCCGCAATGCAGTTACTTTTTGCAGGAGAAGACAAAACACACACCTCCTTCTATAACATATGCCTATTCCAATCTCTCCATGTATTACTTCCAACACCGGCACTAATAAACACTTTCCCTTGGGTTGTTCCGGAAACTACAGAATCATGACCTAAAGCATTTTGCCTGAATAAATGAAGTAATAATCACTCTGTGCAAAAGCAGTTACAGAAAGAACAGCTAAAAAGATTGCAGCACAAAAAGCTTTCATCTGTACAAGTTAGCTTGTGAGCTTTGTGGTTTAAATGTGTATTCCTAGCCCCGCATTACCATTCCAGATTCTTATGTAAAACCCAAGATGAATTTTTGGGCAATTAATAATAGAACCGATTTGTGAAATTTTTTTGCTGAAAAATGGCTGTATTTATGTATTATTTACCTTAAAAAGAAAAAAACCTATTTGAATATAATATTTGGACGATTCATAATGAACATATTTTGATTTGACATCTGCTCGTTGCAGTGATAGCTTTATATTAAAAACAATTGGGCAACAGCAAACTGAAGAATAAATGAAATTATTAAAATGAAAATGAAAAAAGTAAAATTTGAAAAGAAACTGCGTTTGAAGAAAGAAACGGTAGCAAACCTAAACAATACAGAAATGAATGTTGTTAATGGAGGAATACTGTATGTGAGTAGTCGTTTAAAACAATGTGACACGTGCACTTGTGGTACAAGTGGTGGATGTTAAAGGAACATCCCGACGTAAACAACATCCAATGATTTCAAAAGTTTTCTAGTCATATAAGCCAAAACAGGAAATTCATAGGTGAATGGATCAACAATATTGGTTTCAAATGGTATGATATTGCACATTTGGTAGATGATATAGAAGAATGGAAAGTAGCTGCCCAATAATTAAACTGGACAGCAGACTTTTCCATATTTAGCTATATATATTATCTGTCCCAAAAGATAATTTCTGAAATTATATCATTGGATTTTGGAAAAAATGACCTCCTGACTATTCAAATCCTTATTTTATTTCAGTAAGTTTTATTTTAAACAAAGGATTTTGGCTCTCAGGTATTGTTAATGTTTTAAATTTATTTGATTGTTAATCAGTCATTTAGATATTTATTTATGGGATCTAATATAAAAATGTAACAAAAAAAAATTATAGCCGTTGGACATCATAAATTTGGGCAACAGCATTCTGAAGAAAACTAATTTAAAACCAATTGACATGAAAAAGATCAAATTTGAAAAAAAGCTGGGTTTAAAAAAAGAAGTTGTAGCAAAATTAAATAATGAGCAAATGAGTAGTCTGAAGGGTGGAAATTTATCTAATATAGGAGCTCCTACTAATAGTGCTGGTTGCAGTACACACTGTTATTAAATTTTAAATCTATAAAAGAGCAGGACTAATTACCCTGCTTTTTTTATATCATCCCTTCATCAGCAAAGGAATAATAGCCATCAGCTGTTAGAATTACATGATCTAGTACCTCAATATCCAATACTCTTGCCTCTTTATGAGTTTGAGGTTCAGTATTTTACAATTAGGATGTGTTTTGGTAACTTTTCCCTTCTTTTTATCCCATTCAAGAGAAATAATCTGGTTTCAGTGTAAATGGAAGTGCTTTTTTGGTCAGAAGTAAGTCTGAAAACTACAGGATGTCTACCATCATTATAGCTTTTCCTGCAATCCAAAGTAAGTTTTAAAGTTGCCATAATTTTGTCTGGTTATGGCTAAAACATTGAAAATTTGGTGCATGTAAAGTGCAAGTTATGAGTTCAAAAACTCTATTTTAGGTTTATTATGGATATCCCCCTTCCCCTAAATTAAGTGAGAATTATATTGTATAATTAGCTCACAAATGCTAATATTGCACTCCTTTTTAGGGAAATTCCTTGGTAGCTCAGCTGGTTAGAGCACATGACTGTTAATCATGGGGTCACTGGTTCGAGCCCAGTCCGAGGAGCAAACACAGTAAGTGTTTCAGAAGGTGGTCAGTTCGGCCACCTTTTTATTTGCACAAAAATTGCAAAAAATAGGGCTTCTTTTATACTGATTTGCATGTCTTCATGTAAGACGTTTGAGAGCTAAAATAGTTACAATCCATTAATAAAATACCTGTTTAGGGTGTTGGTGCCGGAGGAGGATGAAGTTGAGAATAGAGGTTGGCTGTGGTGAGATGAAACCCTTACCTGAAACCCCGCTCTTTTTATGTTTCAATAAAATCAGTTTTATCATCCAGCTTTTCAACAATATCTTGTCCCGTAGTAGAATGCAGGGCTTCTGAATGTATGTTATCCGTTCTGAATATCATTGCCCCCCTGTCATCGCCACCTAATTCCAAATCAATCCGGTCTAACTTACCGTTGTGATATTTGTTATATAACTTTTTAAAGTATTCTTCTCTGAATAAGTGTTTCCCGCCTGCTGGAGAGTAATTGAATGCAATTATTGCGTTTCGGTTTTCAAAAAAATCAATGATGAAATTTAAAATGGTTTCAATTACCTTGCTGTCGTATGGAGGTTTTTCAGAAGAAACGGGAAAAACCCTAAACATATTACCTCGGATGAAAAAATAAATCCTGGAATAATCTTCTTTCCAGGATTGGTATAGATACAGTATGTTATTTTATTGTCGGTAACGAATTCAAAGCTATTGCCCTTTTCGCTTATATTTATTTCGCAGGTGTTCTGGAATTTCTGCAAAGGCATTGTTTATTTCGTTAAAGTCAACACGCTCCCCCTTAGAAGTTTTTTCAAGTATTTCCTTCTTTTCTCCAAGAAATTTTTTGAGTGCTTCTGGTGTGTAGGGCAGTTTTATGGTTTTTGTAACCGGCATTTAATGTGACAAAGATACGCCTTATAGACATACTAATTGACTCAAATAAGCGTTAAGTATTTTGTATATTGTATTATCATGAAGCATTTTACTATTATCTGTTTAATAATTGCTCCTCTTTTGAATACCCTTACCGCTCAAACAGCAAGGGATAAGGCAAGAGTGGATTCAACATATTCTACACCTTCTGAAGCAAATGCGAAATCCAGTCTATTGAAATCAGAGGATATTAAATCACATAGTGATTCCTGTAAATCGTTCTTCACCCCATCACTCATTGTAGATAACAATACTTTTGTCTACAGTAATCATCTTGGAAATGATATTGGCAAGTTTCCGATATATTCTGTAAGAATGCCTCAATACAAGGGTGGAGTAATGAGACCAGTAGGACAGGTCAACGCCAGAACGGGAGGTGGAGGGATGAAAGGAACTGGGGCTGGCTCATCAGAAGGAAGAGTTGGAAGTATTATTTTCCTTTGTTTGATTGCATTCTCCGCTTTGTCACAGTAACTCTGCAGGTTTGAATCGTTACATTCATTTTTAAATAAAAGAGCTTCATAATACGTGGATACTTTAGATTGAAAAAACCCTATTTTGTCTTTTTGTTTGCCTTCTTGAGCCATTAAAAGAAGTAAGGCCGTCAAGAATACATACCTTTGGCATTAATTTACATTGATCATGGAAACAATCCTTTCAACAACTTCTTCTACCCCACCGGGAGCAAGAAGCACTTTCCTAACCGTTATCTGCATCCTCACATTCATTGGTAGCGGATGGGGTATAATCAAATGTATTCGTGATTATGCCTCAGCAGATACCGTTTCCAAAATGGCAAATGAAGTCCTTGAAAAACGGGAAAGTCAAATGAGAGAGCATCAAATAGATGAAGAAAAGACTCCAAGCTTTGTGAAAAAGCTAATCATTTCGGTAACCGAAAATATTGGCCCAGAAAGCATAAGGACATATTCCGTAATCGGACTGATTTCAAGCCTGCTCAAACTTACCGGAGCCATTCTAATGTGGAACTTAAAGAAAATGGGATTTTATTTTTATGTAGCGGGAGTTGCAGTGATCGTGGTTATACCTTTATTTATGGGACAATTAATAGGAATTATAAGCGGAAGCATCCGAGGATTTGTTGGCGTTATTTTTATTGTGATGTATGCGTTAAATCTGAAATACATGAACAAGGCTCAATTGGGTTCAACAAATCAATAATTGCTTTTTTCGGAAAAGCTCCGGCGAAATGAAAATAGTTGTTCTTTTTGTTTGTTTGCTGTTTTTATTGAACGATATCTCTGCCCAAAGTTGGGACGAATACCTCAAAAAAAGGGCTGTAAAGATTGATTCTCTCGAAAATCTTGGCGATAGCGTTTACGGTAGGCTGAAATCATTTCGGCTGATTATGGTCGGGGAAATGCACGGCACGAATGAACCTGCTGAATTCGTTACAGGACTTGCCAAGCTGATTACGAAGAAGGAAGATTCCGTCCTCATTGGAATTGAGGCTCCTGCAGATTTGATAGGCAATTTCATTGAAAACTCTACTGAAATCAATTTGAAGGAATCTGTCTTTTTTAAGACGGGGTACAATGACGGAAGAAGCTCCGAAGCCTGGTTACACCTGATTTCAACGGTCAGCAAAATCCCGAATGCAAGACTGTTTTTCTTCGATGACTCAAAATATTATACCTTGAACAGAGATAGTCTTATGTATATCAACATTAAGAACCAGATGAAGGCTCATCCCAAATGGAAAGTCATAACCCTCACTGGAAATATTCACAATAAACTAATCCCCTACAATGAAAAGATAACAACTGGAACGTATTTGGTAAGTGATAAAGATTTGAACCTTTCAAAAAGAATCTGTTCAATTAACCACATGTTCCAAAAAGGAACCATGATGAACAATAGAGGAAAAGGGCTTGAATTAAGCGAAGTGGACAACGGGGAATCTGTATTTTCTCAATTTAAATTTGAAAATTACCTTGTCGTAGATGGTTCTGAAAAGAATTTTTCGTCTTTTCTTTATACGAGAAATGTGACTGCTTCCAAGATGACAACTATTACCCAATCTTCGCCAAAATGATCTTCTTTATCCTGCCGTTAACTCTCTCTCCGGTTTTCGTTCAACTAGATTAATTCAAAGCCAGACGGGCATTGTAAGACGCTCAAAATTTTGTTCGTAAAAAGCAGAAAAGGAAACACTTATTCAGTGTATATTTCCTTCGTTAATCTTCTAATTTCAACTCATGGCAAACAATTTTGAAAGAATGATTCAACTCGCGGACGATGTTTTTGCAAGTAGAACTGACCCCAATCAACTTAGCGTAGATGAAAAAATAATTGAACGGTTAAAACGTATTCATCCTGCAACAGTATCGGAGTTTAATGATGGTACGGGCCCAGCTGCATGGATTTTGGTTTTTCCAACAACTCTTGACCTGATGAAGATGTTTATTGAAAGCAAAATTACTGAGAAGGGGCTTTTTGACTTAACTCCACTGAATTCATCTTATGAAGCATTATATCTCTGTTCCGCTATGGTATTTCAAGAGTACCGAGGGAAAGGTATAGCAAAGAAACTTACCATTCAGGCAGTTGAAAGTATAAAAAAAGACCACCCCATAAAATCACTTTTTGTCTGGGCTTTCAGCAAGGAAGGAAATTCTCTTGCGGAAAATGTGTCTCATCTGACAAGATTACCTTTAAAAAAACGACTGGAATTAAATTGACAACAGACGCAACATCTTCAAAAACACAAGTGGTCATCATAGGAGCCGGCCCTACGGGATTGAGTCTGGCTGTGCAATTACTCCGATATAATATTGACTTCATTGTCCTTGAAAAAAATGAAAAAACAACCCCCTATTCAAAGGCTCTTGTCGTGCAGGCACGAACTCTTGAAATTTTCAATGAATTAGGCATAGCGGGAAAAGCAATAAAAGAAGGCCGGATAACTACAGCGATGAATCTTTTTTATGAAGGGAAACAAAAAGCGAAGATTAATATTGCCGGACTTGGGGATGGATTAAGTGCGTTCCCATATGCACTTTCCTTAGAACAAAGCAAGACGGAAAAACTTCTGGTAGATTACCTTTCTGAAAACGGAAAAACAATTCTCTGGAAATGCGAGTTCATTCGTTTTGAACAAAAAGAAGGTGTAAAGGTATTTTATAAGAATTCCAATGGGCAGGAACAAACAATTGACGCGGCGTATCTGGTTGGTTGCGATGGAGCCGGCAGTTTAGTCCGACATCAAATGGGTGTGGCGTTTTCAGGTAATACTATTCCCAGAATATTTTATGTAACGGATATAAAATTAAAAAGTTCCATTATCAACAAAGACGAACTGTTCATTTTTCTGATAAAGAAGGGGTTTGCTCTTTTCTTTCCGATGGAAGGTGAAGGGCATTACCGCATTGTCGGTATTTTACCCGACAAGACAGATACAGAGAATTTTAAGTTTGAAGAAGTTGAAAACTCTATTAAAGAGCAAATGATGACAGATGTTACATTCGAAGAAGTAAGGTGGTTTTCAACCTATAAGGTACATAGTCGCAAAGCCGATTCGTTTATGAATGGACGATGTTTTATTGCAGGGGATTCAGCACATATACATACGCCGGCAGGGGGACAAGGAATGAATACAGGAATTCAGGATTCCTATAATTTGGCTTGGAAAATAGCCTATACCATCAAAAACAAAGCGAACTCAATTGTTCTGGAAAGCTATAACACGGAAAGAACAGAAAATGCCAAACATCTCTTACAAACAACCGATAGGATGTTTGATATGATGGCAGGTACTGGAGCATTTTGGAATTTTCTCCGTTTAGAGATCTTTCCTCTTATCGCCGGCTTTATTTCTAAACAATCCACCATTAATAAATGGATATTCCCGCTGGTATCGCAAACTGGAATTTCTTATCCCAAAAGTATTTTAACAGTTAAAAGCTCAATCGGCAAGGTCAACGCAGGTGACAGAATGCCTTATTTTACTTTTCAGGATGGAGAAAGCATTTTTGATTATCTAAAAGAGCCTGCTTTTAAAATTTTATTCTTTGGAAATAAAGAACAAAGCGGGTTGGAACAGCTGAAATCTATCAAATTTCCAATCGCTTCATTCTCATTTACTGAAATTCCAAAGACGGTGTTTGAAAAGAACTCCGGCTTTTATATCCTGCTCCGGCCCGATAATCATATTTCATACATCGGAAAGGATTTGAGTAGTTGTAAAATGCTATTTAAATAAGTGTCAGCAAGTAGCCTGTCAGAGAACTACCCAGAATTATCCATAAGGAGTTAAGCTTTCTGAAACCAAAAGTCAGGAGTATGCTTACCACGGCGATTAAAATAGTCCGCCAATCTCTAATGGATTCTTTACCAATTGTATAACAAACTATAAGGATGATCGCGATGGAGGCAATGTTTACCGCATCCAGAAACGAAGAAAAAAGTGCCGAACTTCTCATTTTTGCAACGAACGGATTAAGCAACGCCACGAATACAAATGACGGAAGGAAAATTCCGATTGTAGAAACCACTGCTCCTTTGAGCCCGTTGATTTGATACCCGATAAATGTTACTGATGAGAAAACGGGGCCAGGCGTAAATTGTCCGACTGCAATAGCATCTATCAGTTGTCCACGGGATAAAATCCCCCTTGTTACCAATTCATTGTCAAGAAACGCAAAGAGCACATACCCGCTTCCATAAAGGATCGCACCAATTTTAAGGAATGTGAAAAATAAATTTGTATTGGTCATTGAAATTAATGTTGTGTTGCCAGCTTGAAGTATGGTGAATGGAAAAATGTTTTTTGTGGAGGTATTGATTTCATTGTTTTTGATATAAGCTATAATCATGGCAACAAATCCAGCCCCGAACATTACAATCATTTCGTGATATCCGGCAAGACAAAGAGTAAGGGTAGCAATCCCGATAACTCCCATTTCTATATTTTTCAAGGCTTTTTTTGCAAGCGGATAAACTGCTCCTAATATAACGGCTATAATTGCAGGCTGAATTCCGTAAAAGAAAGGTTTTACTTGCGGTAGTTGTCCGTATTCTTTGTAGAACAACGCAATGACGCCCGTAATGAAAACCGCCGGTAAGATGAAGCAGAATCCTGCAACAAATAAACCTTTCCATCCCGCCTGCTCCCGTCCAATGTGAATTGCCATTTCAGTGCTGTTTGGACCTGGAATCAGGTTTGTCGCTCCAACAAGGTCAAGGAAATGCTGTTCATCCATCCATTTCTTTTTATGAACGACTTCTTCTCTCATCATGGCGATATGCACAGCAGGGCCTCCAAAAGATGTGCAACCCAATCTGATAAACAACTCAGCTATTTCTGAAAGACTACTTTTCGGCCGCCTCATTTTGTTTTCGGATGATTAAATTGAATTCGTGAGGTATTCACCACTTCTTAAAAATGAAGAACACTGCGAGTACCAATAATCCAAAACCAACAAGATGATTCCACGCCAGCTTTTCTTCCTTGAAAAACACCAATGTGAATGCAGTAAATACAGTTAGGGTGATTACCTCCTGAATGGTTTTGAGTTGAACCAGATTGAAACTTCCTCCATTTTCTGTATAACCGGTTCTGTTGGCAGGAACTTGAAACAGGTACTCAAAAAATGCCATTCCCCAACTTATTAAAATAACAGAAAGCAAGCCAAGGTTCTTTCCCCATTCAAATTCTTTAAATTTTAAATGTCCGTACCAGGCGAAGGTCATGAAGACATTGGAAATTATCAGCATGATGATTGTTTTCATTCCTCTCATATTAACTTCAAGTAGGTTGGTGTTTATTGTCCATCCGCGCTGTCCATACCCTTTTCTTTCAGGTAATCATCCGTGTCTTCCTGAATTTCATCCTCTGATTCCAAGTCCGGATATTCTTGTTCTTCCTTCAAATCGCCCGTTTCTTCCAACTCCTGAATAAATGTTTCATCTGGATTTACGGCCGTTGTTTCTTCCACAGTTTCCATTGCTTCGAAATTTGCGGGTGCTTTCGGTTGCGATTTGGAGGTAGGGAAGGAAGCAATCTGAATTGGCTTCTTTGCACTCGGCTTTTTAGCACTTGACTTGGAAGTAGCTTTCTTTTTTGAAACTGGTTTTGAAGTAGGTTTCTTTTTGGCGAGAACCTTTTTTACAACTTTTTTAGCTGGTGTTGCTTTCTTTGACTTCTTTTTTACAGGGGTTGCTTTTTTGCTAGTCGCCTTTTTTGCGGACTTCTTTTTGGGTTTGGCTGGTTTCTTTTTGGACTTTTTCATGAGAGAGCTTTTTGTTGGGTACAGCAAAACTAAAACAAATTCCCGATTGAATCAGGAGCCATTGTAACTTCTCCTCAACTAAAATTACAGCATCTTTTTTACCGCACTTTTTAGCCCTTTGACCCTCCAAAAATTTAACTTTGACAACTATTCTCCATGGTTTTATAAAATCATCGTAAATTCCAGTTGCCTGCTCACTCGCAGAATGTAACTAAAAAACAGCAAATGAAAATTCCACACACAAGTTTATTGGTTGAAGACCAGGATAAGGCACTGAGTTTCTATACTGAAAAATTAGGATTTATTAAAAAAGGGGACATTACCAACGGTCAGTACAGATGGCTGACAGTAGTTTCCAAGGAAGAACAGGAAGGGGTTGAATTGGTCCTTGAACCAATGGGATTTCCTCCTGCGAAGGTGTATCAAAAAGCTTTGTTTGAAGCAAAACGTCCTGCAATGCAATTTAATGTTGATGACGTGCAGAAGGAATACGACAGACTTTTAGAATTGGGAGTTGTTTTCAGCATGAAGCCTACAAATATGGGGCCTTCAACCATCGCGGTCTTTAATGATACCTGCGGGAATAATATTCAGCTGTTTCAACTGATGAAAAATACGCTAATAGCCGAAGCGCTTATTGACATCAACGCCACTCCTGCACAGGTCTGGAAAGCCATGACTACACCCAAACTCATAAAAGAATATCTTTTTGGAACGGATGTTTCCTCTGATTGGAAGGAAGGCGGTGCTATCAATTATACAGGTGAATACGAAGGGAAAAAATACCATGATAAAGGAATCATCAAAAAAATGGAACCCGAAAAACTACTGCAGACGACCTATTGGAGTTCTATGTCGGGAAAGGAAGATAAGCCAGAGAATTACAATCTTGTTACCTATAAATTAACTAAAAAAGGAAATCTGACTTCTGTTACTGTCTCACAGGACAATATTTCTAACAAAAAGGAAAAGGAACATTCAACGGAAAATTGGAAAATGGTGTTAAATAAGTTAAAGGAAGTGGTTGAAACCGAAAAGGCCTAACCCTTTCTTGGAAATGGCATTCATTTTAATTGGTCAAAACAATTTCACCCTAAGACCCTTGATAAGATACAGCTCGGTCCGCGAATTAAGAGCATGAGTAAAAAGTGCAAAACAAGAATGGTAGACAAGTACCCCTAAATGTGCCGCTTTAAAATTAGCATTATCAATTCGTGGCACGTAAATTGAGCTATCAAACAAACTAATAACCAAAATGCTCAATTTCCCTTGCCAGAGCGGGGATTTTTGTTTTATATCGGCCTGACTCTACTTTTTTTAAAGAATGTTGAAAAAATTCACCCCTGTTTGTCTCCTTATAAATATACTACTGTCAGTTAATTGCTTATCCCAACAGCAACCCGATTCAGCAAAAATTACAAAAAATAGTGCTAACGAGGATTATGAATACAAATACATCTATCATAAAAAGGATAACTATTATATACATGGTGAGCCCGTAACACCAAAAGAATATCAGCTTTATAAAATGAAATGCGACAGCGTATTAAAAGTTAATCGCAAACAATTGGCTCTTTTACAGGGAGTTTATTTTGAAGAGATGCCAACAAAACCTGCCTTGAATATAAATGGACACCTTTTAATGGTAAAAACATCAAATTCAGCAAAGAACACGGCCCTTTTAATTTATAGAATTAACGTTGCCGTTGACCAAAACAAGAATATAGTTTATTTATCAGCGGACCAGGCTATTGATAAACCATTTATAGAAACATTCTCTATAAAACTTGATAACTATAAAATAGAAAATCCAGGGGCTTATGACTTTTATTGGCGTGACCCCGACCAGAAAACTATAAAATTGGATGCTTCTTTTAATTGTAAAGAATTCAGTACATATATTAACAAGACGGTTGATTTCAGCAAATACAGAACCTTTGCGTGGTTAATGGATAAAAGCAATAGCAAAAATAATTTAACTACAAATGAAGGATTGGCGTATGAGGTGCAAAATAATTGCAATACGCTATTCGGTTTAAGAGGAATGAGAAGCACTTCTGATGATCCAGACCTATTGATTCAATTAAGTTTTGACAAACGAAAAAATACTGATATAGAAATGTCTTCTTCCTCCAATTCATATAGTTCGGCGGTTCCCGGTGCAGGTGGAAGTTCAGGCGGCAGAGGGGGTGGAGGTGGTCGCAGAGGCGGTGGTGGCGGCGGGTCAAAGGGAGTGGATAAAAATACGACCTGGGACAGAGATACAATCGTCCATTTCGCCCGGGAAATTAGTTTAAAACTAGTTGACAGGAAACTGAATAAACTTGTATGGGCAAGTACTATCTATTTGGAGCAAAATCTTAACGGGCAATTTTATTCTGATGATATTAAGCGTTCAGTAATCGGGAATGTTTTAGAAAGTTATCCTGCAAAAAATGTTTCATCTGCCGATAGGATAAAAAACAATGTTATGTACACTTATAATGAACCAGACGAAACAATTGATGAGTTTATTTTCAACTATCAATTCTCGTACGATATGGGTGGTATCAGAACTGTTTCTATCAGAAAAGATACCGCATTTTTTGAAACAAAATTAGGAATGTCCTCTTCAGAAGTTACCAGCAGAATAACATTAATAAATAAATCAGATTGGCAAGACCTTATAAATTCTGTTTCCGGATATGCATTTTCAGAATTGGTTGATTTACCTTCTCCTACCCGTCTTAGAGATGCGCAGGGGGCTTATAAGTCCATCCTTGAAATCAAAACAACCAGAGCAACCTATTCGTGTGGATATTTTGATGGGTACAACCCAAATGCAAAACTGAAAAAGCTCATGGAAATCATCCAGGAAATAGAAAAGAGGCCATAACATCGCATAAAATACCTATAAAGACCTCCGCGATACCGCCGTTTACCCGACAAATCCTGCCGTTCAATAGCCTAACACCACAGCCTGGTAGAATACAGGAATAAAGGCCCATTTGTAGCCTAATTTAGATATAACCAAAACCTAAAGCTATGAATAAGGCAATTCAAATGAGAAAATCCAATTACAACCAAACCGTTGATTCCTGGATTAAGGGCTGTAGCATTCTTGCATTTGGCTTCATCATTTATCACGTATTAATAGTTGTATTTAGCTGAGACGCTGATAAACTGGTATTATTAACAAAAGTTTAACATTTCAGATACACTTTCTGCATCATAATTGCAGTTCTGAATCAAAAAGAGTTACCATGCAAACAACAAAAAACAACGAGTCGGAAAACAAAATTTTTGAAGGGGATTTTAATTCCGAACTTCCATTCAGCGTAGTTCTTTCTGCCAGGGAACTTCAAAAGGTTCACCACGAAAGAAAAAGAGATCATATCAGGAAAAACAGTAAACCCCTGCGCAACCATCGTTCCTGGGATTTGTCGGGGGGACTCTTAGGAATATAAATTGCAGTACTTGCCGTTCACTTTATTTCAATTGTAACTCCCTTTATAGATTTTGCCGGCTCCTTACCACATTTAGCTTTAACTTCTTCAATAGAAATCTTATCACCCGATTGAACGTTTCCAATAGCAGCTGAAGGAATGCTGTCCCCCTGAACAATAACAGAGGTTTTCTTTCCCGAAGATGACAAAGACAATTTATAGGAAATCACCTCGCATTTATTTATTCTGGATTTTACATTATCCAATGATTTCACATCTTCCTTACTCAATTGAATAGTTGTGTGTTTATCATAGCCAACCAGAATAGAATTGGTACTGACTGTTTGTGCTAAGCAAAAATCACCTGCCAGCACCAGGGAAGTAAACAAAATGAGCTTGAGATTTTTCATTGGATTTTGAATTGGTCGTGCTAATTTATAACAATTGGAGGAGAATGGGATATTATTTCACCGGATCAGCTCTCATTTCAGCAACGCATTCTGAATATAGCTGGACTCTGTAATGCTCATATTATCACAGAAATAATAAACACCCCATACGTACGCCACTTTTTTATATACATGGCTCTTTCCATGTGTTGTTACAGTAATTTGAGTGACCCGCTTTTCCCCCTCCATATAGCTATTTTCCTCCCGCTTCTCCGGTCCTTTTGCAACAGAATCAACCGAAGTAATTGTTTTTTTGGATACGGGCTCAAGAACCTTTTCCTGTTTAGCGGGAATAATATCCGGGGACTTGGCATTGGATTTCACTTCCTTTCTTTTTTGCTTGAGTTCCTTCTCCGCCTTTTGCAAAGCAGCCAGTATGCTGGAAGAATAATCGGTATCATAGGTAAAATCTCCGACCTCCGGATTATAGATAATCTTTGCAACGGGTTGATTGAAAATCAAAATATCAACCCCATCCACCTGCCGGAATAAGGTCACCTCGAAATAAAAAGACTTGAATCCGCTTTTAGCTGTGTTTTCAGGAACCTTTGTTGAAATGAATATTTTCTTTGTTACATAGCCCTTCTTGGAAAAAGTAAAAACATAATCGTGTTGGCATTCCAGTTCCGTAAAGGATTTAGGATCGTCCCCATTCCGCCCTCTCCATTTTTGTCCGTCCCGCTCAATAACAATTTTGGAATCCGTCTTACTTCCGCCGTCTATTGAAAGATCCGATATAACATGCAAAGGTGGCTGTGCCAGAACAGCAAAGCCTCCCCCTGTATGTACCAGGAGACAAATAAACCAGCCATAAAGTACGTACTTCAATAAAAAAGGAGTTTTTGTGATTAATTATACAATATATTTACAATAAATTAAAAAAACTATTCTTTATGAGCTTATTAATCGTCGGCACAGTTGCTTTTGATGCAATTGAAACCCCCTTCGGGAAAACGGATAAAATTATTGGCGGAGCAGCCACATACATAGGGCTTTCAGCTTCTTATTTCACCCGGAAGATGGACCTCGTATCTGTAGTCGGGGGCGATTTCCCTCAGGACACGGTTAAAATGCTGCAAAGCAAAGGAATAAATACAGATGGTCTGCAGATTTTGAAAGACCAGAAAACATTTTTCTGGTCAGGAAAGTATCACAACGACATGAATACCCGTGATACCTTAGTGACCGAACTGAATGTACTGGCAGACTTCAACCCGATACTGCCTGCTTTTTACCAGGAAGATGAATTTGTGATGCTGGGTAATCTTACTCCCCTTGTACAGGAAAAAGTTCTGGCACAAATGAAAACACAACCTAAACTGGTCGTATTGGATACCATGAATTTCTGGATGGACGTAGCCCTGGATGACCTGAAACGGATTTTAAAAAAGGTGGATGTACTCACTGTCAATGATTCAGAAGCTAGACAGCTTTCGGGAGAATACTCGCTTCCACGTGCCGCACAAAAAATTTTAGCAATGGGGCCAAAGTACTTGATCATCAAAAAGGGGGAACACGGGGCCTTGTTGTTTAACAAGCATCAAGTGTTCTTTGCTCCCGCATTGCCTTTGGAAGATGTGTTTGACCCAACAGGCGCCGGAGATACATTCGCCGGAGGTTTTATCGGCTATCTCGCCAAAACCAAGGACATATCATTTGATAATATGAAACGTGCCATTATTTATGGATCTGCTATGGCTTCGTTTTGTGTGGAAAAATTTGGCACTGAACGATTGCTGAGTTTGTCGCAGAAAGAGGTGGAAACACGGGTGCAACAATTTATTGACCTGGTTCAATTTGACATTGAGCTGGTATAAAGAAAAGTCCCTCTTCAGAAATTGACAATAAATGAAGGGATATCCCGTTTGAGGTTTAAACATTTTATATTTATGCAGAATAATTTTGTTTTTATCAAGCCTTTTGTCCTTTGTATAGTGTTATGTATGGGTTTTACTGTTCTGCACGCACAGGATGTACTTGTTAAAAAGGATGGAGAACAGGTTAAAGTTAAAGTTATAGAGATCGGATCGGAAGAGATCCGGTATAAATACTTTGACGCACAGGACGGTCCCGTCGTCGTTATTAATAAAAGGGAGGTTAAACTAATCAAATTGCAAACTTCTTCGGGACTCGAAAAGACTATCGTGATAGGTGATCCTGCTGCCGATCCCATGAATATAAGTAATAACGCGATTCTGGATAAAACAAGTTCCTTAAAATTCAATTTTTTCTCTCCGTTAAACCACGAGCTCGCTTTTAGTTATGAATGGATGATTAAGCCCGGGTTTAATTGGGAAACAGGCTTAGGCATTGTCGGACCTGGCATATCTGAACTTGACCCTTATAACGGGAGAGGTATCTATCTAAGAACAGGTCCTAAATTCTTATTGGGAAGTTCCTCTGACATTGAAATTCAAGGTGCCCGTTATATGCATCCTTTAAAAGGAAGATATTTTAAAGTTGAAGCGGTTCTGTATAGCCTGGCTTCGGACTACGATGCGGATATTCTATACAATTATCCCAGCTTTACACATGCCAATAACAGTTATCTTGGTGCGGCGCTGGAACTTATTTACGGAAGGCAGTTTATTTTTGGAAATTCAATAACAGTTGGATACTACATAGGCCTGGGCTATGCTTTTGAAAGTGAAACAACTAATTTTACGGGAGGTCCTCCCATTTCTTCTTTTACTGATGAGGATTATAAAAGGTATGCTTTCGCATATGGTGGCAAAGATTTTCCCATTGCTGCTACTGCGGGATTCAATATAGGATACATCTTCCGAACACCCTATTGGTTAACGAATCTATGCAAACCAAAAGTGAGCACAAAACAACCCTCCCGGCATTCACTCAATAATGATTAATCCCGTTCAGACGCATGCCGGAAATTTATTTAGCAGCAGTGTATAATTCATTCGCCTTATCCCAGTTAACAACATTCCACCAGCTATTAATATAGTCCGCCCGTCTGTTTTGGTTTTTGAGGTAGTAAGCATGCTCCCATACGTCAAGAGCAAGAACGGGTTGCCCTTTAAAATCAGAAATGTCCATTAATGGATTGTCCTGATTGGGCGTTGAGCCGATCTTTAGAACCTTATTATCCAGTACGCTATTATCTACGACAAGCCAGGCCCAGCCGGATCCGAAGCGTGTGCTGGCCGCCTCACCGAATTTTTTTTGGAAATTTTCAAATGAATCAAATGATTTTCTAATAGCGTCTAACAGAACGCCCGATGGGGTACCTCCCCCCGCCGGTTTCATGAGCTGCCAGAATAAACTATGGTTATAATGACCTCCTCCATTATTACGGACCGACATGGGCTGAGTAGAAATTTTTGCGATAATTTCTTCGAGCTTACCTCCTCCTGGCAGGGCCTTATTCAGGTTATCCACATATGCTTTGTGATGCTTATCGTGGTGAATTTCCATAGTCATTTTGTCAATATGTGGTTCCAGAGCATCGTAGGAATAAGGCAAGGCCGGCAACGTAAATGCCGTTCCTCCCTGCGCCAATTTATCTTTGCCCAACAGATCATGTACCTTATTCAGGGACTTCGCGGCAGCAGTAGTTGCAACGGCAGCCATCGTAAGCCCTACGCTTTTTTTAATAAAATCTCTTCTGTTCGTTTCCATTAGTAATTAGTTTAGGTGTTGTTGTCATGAAAAATGCAGAAGTACCTGATTCTTTTCTACGGCAGTGCCCTTCTTTACATTTATTTTTTTTACGATAGCATCAGCAGGCGACTTTAAAATGTTTTCCATTTTCATTGCTTCCAACACGATCAAAGCATCCCCCTTTTTTACAGCTTGCCCCTCCTGCACGCCTATTTCGATCACTAAACCAGGCATGGGAGCTTTCACTTCGTTTACCTTGTTACTGTAAAGATTGTCCATCCCCAGTTTTTTCAGCAGTTCATCAAATTTATCCTTTAAGCTGACGGTATACTTAGTTCCGTTTATACTGATTGTAAACGTTTTTTCAGAATAATCCGCCTTTATAAGTTCTGCAGTGTACGAACGATTGTCCTTTATAACATGGAAACTACCCTCTTTTATTTTTATTGCATCCCAACTGCAATCCTTCTCATTTATTTTCCCGGAATTGCCATCAGGATTAAGATCAACTTCGAAGTGAAACTTATTATTAACGCTGACTTTATACATGTATCGTTATCAAAAAATAATCAGGAATGAAGGTACATAAAATTAAAGCTATAAAAAAAACCGCCCCTGATGTCGGGGCGGCTCCGGAGATCGCATATACTCTCCTATTAATTCTGTGAATGAAGTGCTACTTTGTTGCCCTCTGTATCAATAAAGAAAGCCATGTTTCCGATCTCATCGCTGATCTTTGTTTTTGGCATAACAACCTTACCTCCTGCTTTTTCAATTTTTGACAAAACTGTATCCATTGCAGGATTCGCGTTTAAATAAACAAGCGAGCCATCCATACTTGGTTTGTGATTAGGACTTTCCACTACTCCGCCATTCGCTTTTCCCGAATTAGGTTCAGCCGGGAAAAAAGCCATTTTCATCCCCATCATTTCCTGAGATTCCATTTTAATGCCAAAAATATTTTCGTAGAAATTTTTTGCACGGTTAATATCCGCAGCTGGGATTTCAAACCAATTGAGTGAATTTGCTTTTGTGTCCATGGTAATTGATTTAGCTAAGTTTAATTTATAGTGAGCTGTAAATATATAACATTTTACCTGCTACAAAAATCCGGACCAGCCGAAACAGTATATTTAACAGAGATTTAACAAGAAGCTTAATTACCTGATCCTATTTCAACACTGATTTTTTATCCGGAAAAATCGTCTTGAAAAGATTACCTGAAGTTCCACTGAAATACGCTTTCGGATTAAGACTCGAATTCAGAACATACTTATCTGTCGTATCCGAATTCAGGTAAGCCTTAACCGTAACTGGAACCATACCGTTATTTCCTTCCACGCTTAAACTGAAAAGCTCCCGCCCGGTTTTTGCGTCGAACTTATCCAGGTATTTATAACCCTGTAAATGAGTTATCCCATTAAGGTAATGCTCTGTTTTGGCAGAATCGCATTTTTCATCATCAACCATCCATGCAGACGTTTTATGAAGGATAAAACCACTGTCCGCAGGATAATGAAATATTAGTTTAGTCCAGTTTGCCTTGTTGCCAATCAGGACGTTTTTATTCCTCCAGCGATCAAACTCCTGGTTAAGCATTGGAGATAAAAAACCATCCACGGCATACACCTTATCATCCCCATTCACCCTCACATAAGTTACACCCGAACGGCTTTGTTGGTTATATGAAAATTTTCCCACGACCAAATCTATCACTGTTTTTTGAGAAGGATCCAATCCCTTTATCCGGGTACCTGCGGAATCCGTTACATCGAACTCCTTCCAGCTTTCTTTATCGTTACCCGCAAGTCGAACAGGCTTCATATGAACCAATGTTTTTATCAGCGATTGAACAGCTGCCGTATCTGCATCCGAGTTTGTTATCTTGTTTTGTACTTCCCATTGATTACCCGAAACATTCACCAGTCTGATCTCCTGGTGATTTATCTTCTGAGGATAGAGCAAAATTGTTTTAACCTGGGAAGAATCTATTTTATAAAATTCATCCCGGAAAGTTTTTTCATGTCCTTCTGAATCACGGAATACCGTTATCAAAAGAAGTCCACCCAGAACCACAAAAGCAAGTAATAAAACCCGGGTATTTATTTTCTTAAGCATAGTTTTCTGCAGCTCTTTTCAGGCGTTCATTTCTTTTCATTTGAAAACGGACGAATCCATACAAGATGATCAATAGTATGGGAAATAAAAAATTAAAATACTTCAGGAGTGCCTTTGTGCCGTCCTCTACCTGGTTAAGAGGATGAGAAGCGACACCTTTCGTTCTCAATTCAATAAGACCCGTATCATCCGAAAGCCAGTCGATGGAATTAACAAACAAGTTAACATTGTCGGGTTGAAGCTGATTCGCCTTTTCGGACTCCCCGTTCACCGCAAAATTACCATTCGCAACTACTACCATTTTTGATTTCGTATTTCCTGTAATAGGGCCTTCCAGTGCAGCAGCCAGCACAATCCCCGATAAGGGGAAATCATTTTGACTCCATTCTTTCCCAAGGTTAAAATAGACCGGAACTTTTTGTGTTCCGGATTTATTAGAAGACCGGACAAGAGGAGTAAATATAACAGAGGGATTCCCGTTATATTTGATCGGGTTGGTGAACTGAAAGAAAACCGTAGAAATTCCCTTCGTGATCGGATGATCCGCAAAAGAATGCAGAACAGGAATATAAGGGAAATTTATATTCTGCATCACCTGGAAAGACCCAAATTGACGGGGCGCCTGAACGGCCCCGCAACTGGCATCAATAACAAGTTCCTCTTCCAGCATAAGGCCTTTTTGCATCAGCCACTTTTCCAGGCCCGTATGAAGAGCCTGAGCCATCGCCTTTGGCAAATCAGCTTTCACCGAACTGGCTGCAATAAAAATGTTTCCTCCCCTTTTCATAAAGTCATCGACCTTACTCAACTGAGCTTCATTAATTGTGTCCTGGGGATTTATAATCGCCAGTGTTTTGATATCTGCCGGGATTCCATTCGTATCACTCAGGGTAAGTTCCCTTACATTGTACATAACCGATAACAAGCCATTCGCCTGGTTCATGGCAGAAAGTTTTGCTTCACCATGGCCCTGCAACAATCCGATCGTTACCCGGTTACTTAAGGATAATTTTTTAATATTGGACGACAACGCATATTCCATAGCGGCACCCGGCTGCATAAAAGGAATTACTTCTTTTCTTTCTCCCATCTGCACAACAGCACCCAGGTAAGCCTTTTGCTGTTTCATCTGATCTTTCTCCCGCACATTCACCATTACAGGTGACACTCCATCCTGGTTAGCTTTTTGCTCAACCTTCTCATCCTTATTCGGATTGATAAATTCATAAACTACCTTGCCCTTACTATTGGCCGCATATTCTACCAGCAATTCTTTAAAATCTCTTCGGGTTTTAGCAATATCCGGCGGAAGGTCTTCCGAAAAATAGGCCGTAACCGTAACCGGATCTTTAAGAGAAGATAAGATATCGTGTGTGGCATGACTCAAGGTATACCGTTTATCCTCCGTAAAATCAAGCCTTACAAAGTATCTGTCAGCCAACACATTGATCAGCACCAGGATTCCTGCTATTAAACCAATAGTCGTAAATACCGTTTGTTTGCTTTTCATTTTTTAAGATTGTAAATTTCTTTTTGCCAGGGATACTTCAGAAAGAAAAAGCGCCATAAAAATGACCGATAAAAAGTAGATAATATCCTTGGAATCAATTACCCCTCTGGAAATAGAATCGTAATGGGAGGACACACTCAGGTAACTAAGCGTTTCGGCAAGCCCTCCGGTAAAACTTCTTGCCAATACATCGAATAAAATATGAAAGAACATTCCGGCGAACAGGGAGAATAAGAAGGCCACGATCTGATTATTTGTAACACTGCTGGCGAATATGCCAATACTGATATACGTGGCACTCATCATAATCAATCCCAGGTAACCGCAGAACACCGCTCCATGATCCACAGGACCTAATTTCCATACGGTCAGGTAATAAGGAACTGTAAATAAAAGAGCAATGAAAACCAAAGCAAGACAAGCCAAAAATTTACCAAAAACAATCTGCCAATCCGTTATCGCTTTGGTAAAAAGCAATTCGATGGTCCCCGTTTTTTTCTCTTCTGCCAGCATCTTCATTGTAAGTGCAGGAATAAAGAAAAATAAGGTCCAATAAGCTATTCCAAAAAAAGTTTGTAAATCAGCCTGGTTCCGGAGAAAGACATCCGCTCCGTAAAGCCAGGTAAAGAAGCCGCTGAAACCAAGGAAGGCGGCCAACATAATATAAGCAACGAGTGAATCAAAAAATGCCTGCAGTTCACGCTTTGCGATGATGATGATTTGTCGCATATCTTTTTATATAGTTAAATCCCGGAATATATCTTCCAGCTTGGTTTCATAAGGAATTGCTTCCGTTAAAATCCAGTTTCGCTCTACACAGAGCTTAAACACATTTCGTTTGGAAGACCAGTTGCCCTTACTTTGAATCTCAAACACATTTTCAGCACCAGCAACGGCGTCCGCCAAGGCGACTGTTTCAAGTTGCTGCAAAGCCTGCAGAATATCCATTTTATTTCCCTCTTCTATTTTAACCTTCAGAACTTCCTGGCCCTGAGATTTTTTACGTAACGTATCTGATGTTCCATCCGCCACAATCTTTCCCTTGCTGATAATTAAAATCCGGTCACAGGTAGCTTCCACTTCCGGCAAAATATGCGTGCTGAGGATAACCGTCTTTTCTTTTCCAAGCTCTTTAATAAGTTTACGTATTTCAACGATCTGGTTTGGATCCAGACCTGTTGTGGGCTCGTCTAAAATCAACACCGCCGGATCATGAATCATAGCCTGGGCCAATCCAACACGTTGCCGGTATCCCTTGGAAAGTTCTCCTATCTTTTTATGCTTTTCAACGTTCAATCCGCATTTTTTGATCATTTCACGGATTCTTTCCTTTACTCTATTTTTTTCAACGCCCTGAAGCAATGCCGAAAACTCCAGGTAATCCATCACCGGCATATCCAGGTACAAAGGATTATGCTCGGGCAGATAACCAATATGTCTTTTTACTTCCTGTGGACTATCTTTAACCGAATAGTCGCCCACCTTCACTTCCCCGCTATTGGCAGCAAGGTAACAGGTAATGATTTTCATGGCGGTTGTCTTACCTGCCCCATTCGGACCCAAAAAACCTACGATCTCTCCGGTTTTTACGTGAAACGAAATAGCATCCAACGCTTTCTGAGCGCCATATAATTTGCTTAATCCATTTACGATAATATCCATGCGGTACTTTTGATTGACAAATATATTTTACAAAATAATTGGCGCACCCGAAAAATTGTTAAAAAAAGTTAACGATTAACCAAGCGCAGGAGTCTTCAATTTATGTTTTTCATAAAGAAGATGTACAATACCGTCGGAGAGACCGATCTGAGGAACATACATTTTTTCAATTTCAGCAACTTTCATTGCAGTGAGTACAATTTTCGAGGCAGGGATAATGACATCCGCACGGTCAGGTTTAAGACCCAGTTCCCGGACACGTTGATCATAGGTATAGACTTCCAGTAGTTCGCAGATAGATTTAAGTTTACCGTAAGTAATCGGCTTGCTTTGTTTTTTGCGGGACATGGAGAAGAGTTTGTTGATATTTCCCCCGGAGCCAATGGCGATGAGCGGGTGATAATTTTTGGTCGTGTCTTTGATCCAGTCTTTGAATTCGTTCCAGGTCTCCTTGCTCACTTTGTCATGTAGTAAACGGATCGTCCCAATATTAAAAGAACGGGAAGCGACCACTTTCGTTTTATTAAAAAGCGTGATTTCCGTGCTGCCTCCACCAATATCAATATAGAAGTAAGCAGAATCGTTGCTGAGGTGTTCAGCAATATGATTGTTATAAATAATATCAGCTTCTGTTGACCCGTCAATAACTTCAATCGTTATTCCAGCTTCCCGTTTCACCCTTCCGATGATCTCTTCGCTGTTGCTTGCTTCACGCATAGCCGAAGTCGCACAGGCACGGTAATCGACAGCTTCATATACATCAATGAGATTGCGAAAGGCCGACATAGACTTCACCAGCTTTTCGACCTTCTTATCCGAAATTTTTCCGGTAAGAAAAGTATCCTCTCCCAGGCGGAGCGGAACACGGATAAGTTCAGCTTTCTTAAAAACGGCTTCGCTTTTACCATTGAGGACATTGCAGAACAGAAGCCGGACTGCATTAGAACCAATGTCGATAGCAGCTAACTTCAATTTATTTTAATTGTGCTTTTTTTTGTTTGAGCCATTTATAAATTTCATCCTGCGCCCGAACTTTTGTTTTCTGACTAGCGGAATGGCCTGTCACACGGTATGGATTATCCTGCTTCTTATTAATAATCCTTGCCTTGCAATGATCACTCCATTGTATGTCGAAGAATGTTTTGATTTCCTTTTGTAAAGCCTTGTCATAAATAGGCACACCCACCTCCGAACGATTATCAAAATTCCTTCCCATCCAGTCCGCCGAAGATAAAAAGTATTTTTCATTACCCCCATTGCAAAATATAAACACCCGGGAATGCTCCAGGTACTTATCAACAATGCTGATGGCTTCTATGTTCTTGCTGTAGGACTCCCCCGTAACCAGGCAACAGATCCCACGTATGATCAGCTTTATCTTAACCCCTGCCTCGCTTGCTTCATATAGCTTTTTAATAATTTCCCTGTCAACCAGATTGTTCAGCTTTAGTTTTATAGATGCAGGCTTACCGGCCTTCGCATTTGCAATTTCCTTGTTAATAAAATTATTGAATTTTTTACGCATAAAGTAGGGAGCCACCAGGAGATGCTTATAGGTTCCCGGTTTGAGATTATTAGCATAGAAAATAAAAAGTTTAGCCACCTCTCCGGTGATCCGTTTATCACAGGTAAGGAGACTACAGTCGGAATAAAGTTTAGAAGTTTGTTCGTTAAAATTTCCCGTCCCTACATGGGCATAATTCACCAGTTTTCCATTTTCGCGCCGGCTGATCAAAAATAATTTAGAGTGCACTTTAAGACCGGGGACACCATAGATCACTTGTGCGCCCTCTTCCATTAATTTATCCGCCCAGTGCAGATTAGCCTCTTCATCGAAACGGGCCTGTATCTCCACAACGAGCGTAACTTTTTTTCCGTTTTTCATGGCATTGATAAGTGCATTCACCACACGGGAATGTTTTGCTGCACGGTACAAAGTCATTTTAATACTTTCCACGCGTGGATCAATGGCCGCTTCACGGATAACATCAATGATATGGGAAAAACTCTGATACGGATAAAAAAGAAGAATATCCTTTTCACGGATAACCTTCAGAAAACTTTTTTTTCCGGAGAAAATTTCATGGTCGAGCTGCATCGGATTCTGGAACTTCAATTCCGGCCCGCCGACATTCGGGAAATTAATAAAGTCCTTGAAGTTGTGATACCTTCCTCCGGGTATAAGATTTTCCGTTTTGATGGCAACTATTCTTTTCATCAAAAAGTCGAGCATGTCAATCGGCATGTCATTATCATACGTCAACCGGACCGGTGCTCCTTTTTTCCGCTTCTTGAGGCTTTTTGATATCTTTTCAACAATGGTTTTGGTAACGTCATTATCAATGTCCAGCTCCGCGTCCCTGGTCAATTTGACAGCGTAAGCTTCGATGGATTCGTGATCGAAGATCGCATATACTACATCGAGACAATAACGGATAACATCATCTAACAGGATGATGTATTTTTTATCCCCCTGCTTGGGCAATACTACAAAACGCGGTAAGACTTCAGAAGGAATTTCAATAAGCGAATATTTTGGTTTTTTTCCGGAGCGATTAAGCTTAATTAAGAAATAAACGGATTTATCCCTGAGGTACGGAAAAGGGACAAAAGCATCCAGCATAATGGGTACTAAGGCCGGCATAACCTCGTCGTGAAAATACTGTCGGACATGTTTTACATGTTCCGCATTTAACATCCGTTCATTCAGAATATAAATATTCTTCTTACCCAGGTCATGCAAAAGTTCTTCATAAATGCCCTCGAACTTGTTAGCCTGGTTGATAACCATTTTTTGGATTTTCCCCAGCAGTATTTCAGGATCCTCACCAAGTATTTCTTTCGCCTTGCGTCCCAGCTTGACCATCCGTTTAACAGTGGCTACTCTTACACGGAAAAATTCATCCCGGTTACTGGAGAATATTCCCATGAACTTCACGCGTTCAATAAGTGGGACGGTTTTATCCTCGGCCTCTTGTAAAACACGTTCATTAAAGGACAGCCAGCTTAATTCGCGGTTGAGTTGTTCATAGTTTTTGGAAGCCATACTTTTCGAAATTACGCATCATTCCTGTGACAGTCTATGAACAGAAAGACACTTAACAATAACTTAACACTAGTCTATTGCGGATGATTTTTAGGAAAATCGAACCAAAGCATAGAAGCCGACTGAGTCGCCTTCCAGGAGTTTTCTTTGTATTCGATGCAGGCAATCGAACAGGTCGGCATCTCCTCCACTTTGCTGTCGGTCAATATGTTCAGCACCTTTGTGATCGTGGGATTATGCGCGAACACAAAAACACTCTTCAAATCCTCGTGTATTCCGCCAAGCTGGGCTATAAAGGCTTCTATCGTGCCATGATACAAAGCCGGATTAATCTGGATCTTATTTTCAGAGAAATCCAGGTTACGGGAAAATATCAGGGCTGTATTGATGGCCCTGATGGCCGGACTTGTAATAATGCCATCCGGCTGGTGTTTTTTGCTAAACAAATGCTTGCTCATGTAATGGGCGTCACGATAACCTCTTTCATTTAAAGGACGGTCTATGTCCGGAAGCCCTTCGTAAGTCCAATCAGACTTGGCGTGACGTATAAGGTAAAGCTTTTTCATCTGTATCGTTAATTTAACTGTGTTTATGAATGCTTCGCATTATAGTAAAGATAAGAAACAAAAAAGGGGCCCGGGAGCCCCTTTAAAAATTAATTCACTGATTTTTAAAACCGGCCATTCAATCCAAAGGCGAAAGCATAGGGAGCACCAAGGCTTAGCTCGGCACTTATGCCCAGATTTTTTATGAAAAAATAACGCACTCCAAATAATACAGCCGGAGCAAAATTACTTGACGTTCCAAATTTTACTCCGGTAAGATTTGGATCATTACTATTAAATGCCGTATTCCAGGTAGTATAACCTAACCTTGCACCGATGTACATATCCAGATCAGAACTATTACCCAGATGGATTAAAGGCCTTAATGCATAATTTGTGCGTGAGATATTAAGCGCACTTGCTGAATAAGCTGTTCCCCCATTATCAACATAAGCAGGAATAGCTATACCCCATGACTGGTAGGAACCAGCAATGCCTATACTAAAGCGATGGTTAACCGAATAATCATACGACCCGAAAATTACAGGAATGGATGAACTTGTTGCCTGGATATTATTTGCTGTATTTGCAGCAGCAGTTACTGCAGTTTCATAAGCCGAGATGATTACCCCCGCAAGACTGAAACCAATACCTGCAGTGACCACAGAGGCGGGAGCCTCTGTCTGGGCCCATGTTTTACGAACATTACCGAAACTGAAGAAGCATACCAAAAATAAAAAAACAGGAACTTTGTAAAGTTTAGTTATCATAGTGTTTAGTTTAGAAGTTTAGCGAATGTAATGTTTTTTCACTAAAAGGGTTTGTTGTAATTTAGCGGAACAAATTTTATGAAAGAATTTTATAAAAAATATGCTCCTTATTTTATCGACATATGGCAGTATGTCGTCATTATCATTATTATAATTTTAGCCGCCGTTTTTATCCTTTGAAACATAGAAATTTCAGTCTTTTTAGGTATTTTCGTTAACGAGGGAGCGAGATTGATCCATTTTATTTATATGAGGATACCTGGTTTTTGTTTCTTTATTCTGTTCGGTTCAACCGTAGTAGCTCAAATCCAGCAAAAAGATATTGTAGATGTTGTTCAGGAATTATTCAATAAAAAAATTCCGCTACAGCCGGATAGTCTGAAATTAAAACCTGGCAAGGTGTTTTATGCTATTTTACCGGGAGTGGGCTATAAACTAGTGACCAGCGTATCGGCCGTTGCTTCTGTCAATGCATCTTTTTACCTGGGTAAAAATACAGACACGTATTTATCTTCCATCACGACCTATTCGGAGTATTCCATTTTCAACCACCAGGTTATTATACCTGTTGTTTCCAACATCTGGTCCAAAGAAAACAAATACAATTGGCTGGGCGATTTGCGCTATTATAAGTACCCCACTTTTACCTATGGTCTGGGAGGACATTCCTCTTTAAGCAATGCCGATGCAGTGTCGTATTCCTATATCCGGATCTACCAGGAAGTATTGAAACATATACAATCTGACTTTTACGCAGGAATGGGCTACAATCTTGATTATCATTTTGGTATCGCGGATCAGGGGGGCATCGGGGATTTTCAACAATATAATAACGATGCCACAAAAACCGTTTCATCAGGTTTGCTGATACATTTACTGTTTGATGCCAGGAAAAACATAAATAATCCTATGAAAGGATATTATGCAAGTATTTCTTATAGAAGTAATTTGACGCTTTTAGGGAGTGACCAAAACTGGCAGTCCCTGCTACTGGATTTTAGAAAGTACATTCAACTTTCCCCCCACTCAAATAATATATTGGCATTGTGGAGCTACAACTGGTTTAGTTTTGGAGGAAAAGCCCCTTACTTCGACTTGCCGAGTACCGGCTGGGACACCTACTCCAACATGGCACGGGAGTATATTCAGGGGAGGTTAAGAGGCGCTAATCTGTTATACCTGGAATCAGAATACCGTTTTGGCATTACCCGGAATGGTCTTTTGGGAGGAGTGGTATTCGCCAATGCACAATCCGTATCGGATTATCCTGGAAATAAGTTTGAAACCATTTTACCCGGCGTCGGAACCGGAATTCGCATAAAAGTAAATACCCTTTCCAGGGCTAATTTTGGGATCGACTATGGATTCGGCATGGAAGGTTCGCACGGTCTTTTCTTTCACTTATGCGAAGTCTTTTAAACACACATTTTTATAAATCAAACCTGTATATTTCCGACATGTCCACATTGTTTTTTACAGACACTTTCAGGTCTTTGATAACGCCATTTCCTACATCGTATACCCATCCATGAATATGTGGACAGTTTAATTCCTGCCAGGCATTCTGAATGGTCGATGTTTTGCACACGTTTAATACTTGTTCGATAACATTCAATTCCACAAACCTTCTCGACCGCTGCTGTTCGTCCTTTAGCTCATCCAGTTCTTTCTGATGCAAACGGTAGACATCTTTAATATTCCGGAGCCAGTTATCAATAAAACCATACTGTTTATTGCTCATAGCAGCGGCAACGCCTCCGCATCCATAATGTCCGCAAACTATAACATGCTTTACTTTTAAAATCCGAACCGCATAATCAAGTACACTCAGCATATTCATGTCCGCATGAACCACCATATTGGCCAGGTTCCGGTGAACAAACACTTCTCCAGGTTGAGCGTTGATAATTTCATTGGCAGGAACCCGGCTGTCCGAGCAGCCTATCCATAAAAGAGGGGGGGCCTGACCTTTTACTAATTTTTCGAAAAAGAGAGGATCTTCCGCTAATTTTTTGGCAACCCATTCCTTGTTACCATCCAAAAGTTTCTTGTACAATTCCTCCATGGAACAAAAATACGGCAAAAAGAAGCAATAGCAAAAAGGCCAGCTTTTTTATTCTGTCTTTCTTAACTCTTCCAAAACATTTGAATTTGAACTGTGTGGTCAACACCATCATCTGTCAGTTTAATCACTTTATCCATTTGATCTATTCCATCAATGGCCACACGCATTTCTTCTGTACCACTTTTTTGGGTGACGACAAAATGATAAACGGTGTTCCTGTACCGGTAATGTATTTTAAATGATTCCCAGTTTTTAGGAACACAAGGAACAATTTTTATTTCATTTGCTTGCTGTTGCAGACCCAGAAAGGATTCAATAATAAGCCGGTACATCCAGCCCGCAGAACCGGTATACCAGGTCCATCCGCCACGGCCGGCATGTGGTATACGAGCATATACATCCGCCGCCAAAACATAAGGTTCCACTTTATAAACAGCAATTTTTTCGGCGGTGTTGCTGTGATTGATCGGATTGATCATGTCCAACAACTCCCATACCCGTTCAGGATTTCTCAATTTAGCAAAAGCCATAATCATCCAGATAGCGGCATGTGTATATTGCCCACCGTTCTCTCTTACTCCCGGCACATATCCTTTTATATAACCCGGAGCCAGGTCTGATTTGTCAAATGCCGGTTCTAATAATTGAATGACTCTGGTATCTTTTTGAACCAGCATTTTATACGATGCCTCCATCGCAGCATGCATATGTTCAACAGTTCCTCCTCCTGATAAAACGGACCAGCTTTGAGCAATGGAATCAATCCTGCATTCCTCATTGAGGGAAGATCCCAGTGGTGTCCCGTTATCAAACCAGGCACGCTTGTACCAAGCTCCATCCCAGGCATGTTGATCAATATTGCCTTTTAACTTCTGTGCTTCTTTTTTGCATTCCTCCGCAAATACCGAGTCCTTATGTAAATCAGCGATCGCCCCAAATCGGATCAGTATTTCGTAAAGAAAAAATGCCATCCAGACACTTTCTCCTTTACCGTCCTTGCCTACTTTATCATAACCGTCATTCCAGTCACCTGTACCGATTAAAGGTAATCCATGTTCCCCATAATTAAATCCATGTCTGATAGCCTGAACACAGTGATCGTATAGTTTAGCAGATTTATCCGATAGAATAGGAAGATCATAATAGGATTCTTCGCCGGGGTTCAGTTGGCGACCATTCAGAAAGGATACAGATTCCTCCAGTACAGACAAATCACCGGTATGTGAAATATAAAGCGAAGTGACCAGTGGCAGCCACAAAAAATCATCGGAACACCGGGTCCGGACCCCCTGACCGGCCGGGGGGTGCCACCAATGCTGTACATCACCTTCTTTAAACTGACGTGATGCACAAAGTAAAATTTGTTCCCGCGCAAACTGAGGTCCGGCATAAAGAAGTGATACCACATCCTGCAGCTGGTCTCTGAATCCAAAGGCGCCTCCCGATTGGTAATAACCGCTCCGTCCCCAAAGCCGGGACGAAAGCGTTTGATAAGTGAGCCAACCATTGGTAATAATATTAACGGCTGCATCGGGAGTTTCTACCTGTAAAGCTCCAAGTGCATGTTTCCAGTATTTTTTTACCTTCTCAAATGATTCATACGCGGCAGCGCTCCCTCTGAATTGACGGGCGATGGCACTTGCATCCCCCGGATCTTTTCCTGCACCCAATCGAAAAACAAGTTCATAGTCTTCACCATCTGCCAGGACAAATGGAACCTGGATAGCTGCACAGGGATCCAGGGCCAAGCCCATCCTTCCGGAGAGTTTTATTCTGGACATGGCATCCGGATTTTGCAGCGTACCGTTACGTCCGATAAATTCAGTACGATCAGCCGTAAATGTTCTTTTAAAATAATCCACATCAAAGAAAGCAACCCGGTTGGAAAATTCAGTATTGTAGGAATTTTTTGCAAAAAGAGCCCCGCTATCCGGATCAATTTCGGTATGGATATACATAGCTGTTTTCATCCGATTAGTCCCAAGGACCCATTCTGTATAGCCGGTAGCACTGAGTTTACGAGACCTTCCCGACTGATTACGTATTTTTAACACGGTGAATTTAATAGCGGATGCAATATCTACATAGACCAGCATTTCCGAATAGATACCGTCTTCCACATGCTCAAAAACACTGTACCCAAATCCATGACGGACGGTATACGTTGATCGACCTCCTGCAGGAAGAAGTGTCGTGGACCAGAAATGTCCATTCTCCTCATCCCGGAGATAAAATGCCTCTCCCGAAGAATCACTTACCGGATCGTTA